>JAKEHD010000705.1 GCA_022615215.1 Blastocatellia bacterium | reverse complement strand
TGCCGAATACTTGGCCGCCTCGCGGATGGAGCGGGGTCTTTTCGGCGATCTTTCCGGCCTCTCTTTTCCGCTTCTCCCAGAAGACATCGAGCGCCGCCTGATCGAGCGAGGGCATCGCGTCTGCGGCAAGCAACGCAGTGCCTTTCAATTGCCGTGTAGCGCCCTTCCTGCGGGCCACGCCCGGAATCTCTATCATCATGGTCTTTCCCGAACCGTCGTCGACGAGAGTCGTGGTTCCCCCCATCACTTCGAGGGGGCTCACCTGTATAGCTCTTTCGACGGTTATAGAGAGGGCGTTCTGGAGGACGTTTATTTCGAGAAGGTAAGGACCCATCTGAAGCGTATCCCCGTCTTCGAGGATTTCTTTGTCGACGAGCTGTCCGTTGAGCACCGTGCCGTTCGAGGTCGAGAGGTTGAATACGAGGAACTTGCCTCCGATCTCCTTGATGCCCGCGTGAGTGCGCGAGACCGCTCTATGATTGAGCACGAGGTCGTTGCCCACGAGTCGGCCTATGGTCAGGCCTTCGCTTTCGATAACGACATCATCGACGCCGCTATCCATATCGGTTCTTTTGATGATGTATCTGTTCTTCTGAGCCATGATAGCTATCCCTTTTCAGTCTCAACGCGCTGCATAGTAGATCACCTGTATGATGTGTACGATCATAAGCGCAAGCATCAAGGATGTGAAAGCCACGTGCGGTGCCAGCCAGAGTTTCAAAATTCTATGGACATAGATGAGCGCATCCACGCGGCGCAAGGTAACAGCGGCCTCGACGGCGCGGTCGAGTTTGCGCCGGTCTTTCTCATCGCTCAACGTAGCCGAATCCGCCTTGAAGCTCTCTTTCGCTGAATGAATCATATCATCGAGATTCTCGCGCTTCAGGTACTGCCTGAGCAGATAACCGAAGGTGACGAAACGGGGAATGACTCTGTTCCTGACCAGATTGCGAAGCGGCTCGGAAGGCGAACTCGCTATGGTTGCAATATCTTTTTGCAACTCTTCGCGGCGCGCTTTCAGATCGTCGATCAAAAGGGGCGAGCCTTCTATCTTGGTCAATATGCGCGGTCCCACGAAATAGATGAATATCCCGAACAGCCCTGTGAGGATGACCAGATCCCAGCTTATCATAAGGGCCGTCGTGAGCGCCCCGCCCGAACTCGTGCCGCCGTGCAGGAGTATCATGATTCCGGCTATGACTCCCAGATAAGAGTGCGCGAGCATCCAGTAACGGAGCGGCCCGGCCCGTCTGCGATACATCTGCCTTCTTACGGGATAGGCCATCACGGCTGCTATGCCTATGAGTCCGACAAGCCCCGTGATCCATCGCATGTTGAGAAAGCTCAGTAATCGCTCGCCGAGACCGTACTCGTTGATTCCCCAAACGGTCGCCGCCGTCAAAATCACGGTCAGCAGTATCCCTATTATGTGGGTCAACCGTTTGGGCGGGTCCGACTTGTGAATGTTGCGCCCTACCGCATGGGTCTGATCCATGAGCATCAACCCCTCGATAGCGCCTATCTCGGCGAAATACTGTCGCGGGTTGACGCGAGCGAGCGCGCCCGTCGGACAATTCTCTTCGCAACTGTAAGCCTGACGCTTGCTGCCCGGCGGGTTGAGGGTCGTGCGGTCGTTGCAAAGATTGCATTTGACCGCGACGAGGTCTTCGGTCGTCTCTACGGGCGGAGGGAGCGGGTCGGGAGCTAGACGGAAGAGGTCGCGGAGCTTTCCTGCAAAGCCGCCGTTCGCTTCGGCGGCTTTAGGTCTGCGCGGAATCAGAGTGATCGCGTTATACGGGCATTGCGTGGCGCAGTCACCGCAGCCTATACAGGTGCGGGGTTCTATATCGACCTGTCCCTGTCCGAATCGCCCGATAGCGCCGGTCGGACAACCTGTCAAACACTCAGGGTCTTTGCAATGCATGCAGACCGAAGGCGAAAGCACGCTCTGAATGGCGGAAGGGCGCGGAGCATCGAGGCGAGTCACATGCACGCCCCTGCGCAGGAGCCGCGACTGGCCGTGTATCTTATGACAGGCAAGCGAGCAGTTGCCGCAACGCACGCAGAGGTCCATATCCATGACTAGCAGGTTGTTTCCGTCGACAAGCCCCGTGTCTATAAGGTCTTCCTGCGCGGTCAGCATACGGTCGCGCACGGCGGGTTGAAGCTCGGAGACCTTGCCCATGAAGGGAGGAGGAGAAAACCGCCCGAGCGCCCCCGTGAGCGCGTTTAAAAGCTCGGGGTTCTGACGCAGCCGCATCACCGAAATTTCGAGAACCTCTGTGCGGCCCATGAGGGTGACCGTGTAAGGCCACTCGCCTGTTTGCGTCATCCCTTCGACGCCCAGGCAATATCCGCGGCCCAGAAAATCTTCCACCTCTTCTCCCCGGTCTGTTTCCTGGCTGCGCCGGAACCAGCCTTCCTTGATTATATAGAGGCGATCTGTCTTGGCCTTTTCGCGAAAGAGCACATGGTTTTTCGAGAAGACGCGAAAGAGCGACAGGTTTTTGAGGTCGTCGAGGAGCGCAGGGTTTACGCCTGTTATGACTTTGAGGTCTTCGATAGAGGCGTTTCTGCCATGCGAGCGATATGTCTTGTCGAGGCTCTCGCTGAATTTCGGAAGCTTGCGAAGCAATCTGAGGGCAGGCCGCTGGATTTCGAGTATCTGAGCCGGTTGAGCGGAAGGCGCTTTCACCGTCGCGTTGCGAGGCACGCCCGCAAGCACGGACATCTCTCCGAATTGAGTTCCGGCCTTGAGCTCCGCGACCTTCGCTTCCCGGTTGTCGGGCGTTTTGATGAAGACGTCGACGTAGCCGTCGGCCACTATGTAGAAGGTATTCCCTCCCCAATCGCCTTCCATAATGACCGCCTCGCCCGGTTCATAATTCAGCAATCGAACATAAGGCCCCACTTTTTTTCCGCCGTAGTTACGGCCGTAGACCGTAACTTCGAGGTCCAGTTCGTGATCGTAATGGCCCTCATGTGCCGACAGCAATTCCGATATGGAGGGAATCGATTTGATTGCGGCCAACACCTCACGACGGCTTTTGCGTTCTTGTGCCATAAAGCACCACCTTTATCCTGGAAAAAACTCGCCTTGATGATCCTCCGTCATGAATCACAGAGGTTTGGTTTGAGACTATACATCACCTTCATGCTTTGAGACAACGGAGTCCCTATCCCGTAAGTGTTCGGAACAGGAATGGGATTTCACCACGGAGACACGGAGACACAGAGATAAAGATTTCTTTCTTGATTTTTCTCGGTGCCTCCGTGTCTCCGTGGTGAGTTTTTTTGCTTGTCTGAAC
>JAKEHD010000123.1 GCA_022615215.1 Blastocatellia bacterium | reverse complement strand
GACTTGTGTGGCGGCTCAGGTTACGCCTGCGTGAGTTGACCACACGGTCGCGCCACACGAAGTCTTAAGTCGTTGGGAGATCGTTAATGTCCTGCCTACTGCTCTAAAAAGCGACGTAAGGCCGGAACTTGACTCCTCCCCCGATTACCATCGGGGGAATCCTTAGAGAAGCGAAAAGATTTCTTTCTTATACCGGGGCTGATGTAGGCAGGACTTTCAAGCACCACCAACTGCCGTTGGTGGGATGCTTCTTGTTCAACTATACCCCGACTTTATGGAACCCCACCCTTTAGAGAGCCATAACAGTTAAACTCTACGCCGAAGATCAATTGCTCTTGCCTGCATCATAGACGAGCTTGCCGTTTACGAATGTCTTTAAGACCTTGATGGACAAAATCTCTTTCGGCGCAATCTTCGTTATGTCTTTCGAGATGACTATAATGTCCGCGAGTTTTCCCGCTTCGATAGACCCTTTCACGTCGTCCTCGAACTCCGCATAAGCCGCTTCGATGGTGTAGCCGCGCAGGGCTTCTTCGAGGGTCATTCTCTGATTCGCATACCAGCCGCCCGAGGGTCTCCCTTCCGTATCCTGACGAGTGATGGCCGCATAGATGCCGTAAAAAGGGTTCAAGGTCTCTCCGGGGAAGTCGGAACTGAGGGGCACGCGAGCGCCTGAATCCAAGAGCGAGCGCCAGGCGTAAGCGCCTTTGATACGCTGAGGCCCGACGCGCTTTTCAGCCCATACCATGTCGGATGTGCAATGCGTCGGTTGCATCGAAGCGATGACTCCGAGCTTTGCAAATCGCGGGATGTCTTCGAGCGCGAGCACCTGCGCGTGCTCTATTCTAAGGCGCGCATCACGCGCCGAAGGCACTTCTTTCAACGCTCGCTCGTAAGCGCCCAAAGCCAAACGGTTCGCCGCATCGCCTATCGCATGGGTCGAGACCTGAAAGCCTCTTTGCAAAAAGCGGCGGGTCAGGTTGTAAATGTCGGCTTCCGAATTCATAATCACCCCTTTTGTGTCGGGCTTGTCGCTGTAAGGCTCAAAGAGCGCCGCCCCTCTCGATCCGAGCGCTCCGTCCGCAAAGAGTTTTATGGAGCGTATCGTCAACCGATGGTCCGTCGTATCTATCTCCGGCCCTCTCAGGAACCATTCGTCTAACAACTCTATGTCGGCCCCATCGAGCATCACGTAAACGCGAAGGGGCAGGCGGCCCTCTTTTATCAACTCTCTGAATGCGCGGATCATCAGCGGTATTACTCTCGCTTCATGCACCGAAGTCAGCCCGTGTCGAACGCACTCTCTGGCCGCAAGCTCTATGGCATTTTTCACCTGCGGGAGAGTCAGAGACGGGAGGTGGACGAGCGATTGCGCCTGGTCGGTCAGAATGCCCGTAGGCTCGCCTGTCTTTTCATCGCGGATGATCTTTCCATTCTCAGGGTCTTTCGTATCTTTAGTGATGCCCGCTATGTCGAGAGCTTTTTTATTGACCCATACCGCAAAACTATGAAGTCCCATCAGGTACACGGGATTATCAGGGGCGGCCTCGCTCAAAGCATGATGAGTGGGATAGTGCGAAGCCCATGCGCCTTCGTCCCAGCCCCAGCCGAATATCCATTCGCCGGGTGCGGCCTTTCGGACCCGTTGCTTCACGCGCTCGACGACTTCCTGTTCCGTTTTAATGTCCCTCAGGTGTACCCTCAGGTCCACCCTGATAAGGCTCTCGCCGAGGTTCATCATGTGTGTATGCGCATCTATGATGCCGGGCAAGACGGTCGCGCCGCCGAGGTCGAGCGTGCTGCCTGCGTTTGGAAATCGCCTTCTTGCTTCGTCGTTGCTGCCTGTCCATATTATGCGCCCGCCTGCGACGGCGATGGCCTGGGCCAAGGGCTGCTTTTGATTCATGGTTATGACGTTTGCATTGAAGAGCAGCAGGTCCGCCTTCGGTGTTTGTTGTGACAAAATCGGCGGGACGGTGAAGAAGAGCGATATGGCCGCAAGCAGATTCAGGATTCGTTTCATGATTTTTCTCATAAGCCGCCGGTCGTTGACGAAATCATCTCCGCGCGGCGAATGGTTCAGCCCGTCCGGCAAGCACATGTTCCTATTGGAGCTGAGATCAAGCCTGCGAATTCGCTCTGGATTTTTGGAAGCCGAGCAATTCGTTATAGACCTCGGCTACGCGCAGGCGGGTCTGTTCTACGGGACCGGATGTGTCTATTTCATAATCCCCGTAGCGGCGCTTCTCTTCCGAAGACATCTGCGCGGCTATGCGGAGTTCCGCCTCCTGGCGCGTGATAAGGTTTCGGCGCATCAATCGCTCGATCTGCATCTCGCGGTCACAAAACACGACTATCAATTTATCGAATCGCTTGTATCCGCCCGACTCTATCATCAGCGCGGCATCGACCACAGCGATAGCGTCAGGGCTTGCGGCTTTGGCTTCACAGAGCAGGCGATTTTGTTCTTCGATAACTCGCGGGTGTACTATCTCGTTGAGGCGCTTGCGACGTTCATCGTCTCGAAACACGATGGGGCCGAGCTTCGAGCGGTCAATCGAGCCGTCTCGGGCAAGTATGTTCGAGCCGAATTCGCGCACTATTTCTTCATAAGCCTCGCGTCCAGGCTCCATTACGGAGTGCGCGATTATGTCTGCGTCGAACGTCACGCAGCCGAGGTCGCCGAGCGCCGCGAGCACGGTGCTCTTGCCGACCGCAATGCTGCCTGTAAGCCCGACCTTGAGCATACGTCCGCCATCAGTCTTCCGCCGTCAGCCGTCAGCCATCATTCGTCAGTTCTTTAACCACAGATAACAGTGGAAGGCAGAAGCCCTCTACAAAAGATTTCTTTCTTCGATTTCACAAAAAATTTTATCTGTGTAATCTGTGTCATCTGTGGTTGAGCTTCGTCCCTCCTCTATCCGCACTGATAGCTGATAGCTGATGGCTGATAGCTGATCACTCCCAGTATTCCACAGGCTCCTTGACCGTCATCAATTTATCGAGCGCCGTCCTGCCTCCGAAAGCGGTCACGATTCGATCGTCGAGATCGTCGGCGACCTTCGCAATGGCCGATAGGCTTGCATACAACTCCTCGCGCTCCATCGTGTCGCCGAGTATCGTGTGCGTGAGCAATATGGTTCCCTTGCCGTCCTCGCCTACAGATAGCCCGAACGCGCCGAGTATGAGCTTCAGGTTATAAGTCAGCAGGTAGCGCATAAGCTCTTCGGTTATCTCGACATCGACCACTACGTAAGAAAAGACCTCGACGCCGGCCTTACGGTCTCCGATGGGGAAGGTGCGCGCGTAAACGAAGGTCGAGCCTTCCTGGAGGACGAACGTGTCGTCCATGATCTTGACGTTCACTTCGCCGAATAGAGCGTTCAGGTGATCGCGCGTCTTTTCGTGCGCCTCTTTTTGGGCTTCGGTCTTGAATTCCATCTGCCGTTCCAGGTCTCCGCATTGAAAGCACTATATCAAAGGCACGCACCGGGGCGCGAAGCGAGTTTAATAATGATGGCCAGAACGGCTCGCGCGCCGGTGATGCCAGGCGTTAGACAGCATTACCAGTTCAGATTCAGAGAACGACAACGGCATACAACCTGCTCGGAATCATCCGACAGCTCTCTCTTACACTTATGACACTTGCCAGGAACAATCGTGATATGTAGCATCGTCGGCTTGGCTTCCGCAAATGTAAATCCGGCCGCTCTGAACAATGCTTGTACGTCGAACAGTTGTACACTTCGCCAGAGTTCGGCGACCTCTCTGCGCTGTTCGTTAGTCAGCGATGGGCATGACCAGCTTGACCTACAGCGCCCGCAATCGAAGTGAATTCTTTGCCGGGCCGCCTCGTTTACATCACTCACCGCGACAGTGTCACCATCCTCTATCCATCGTTGTAAGTTCGAATAATCGTATTTCGGTCGGTCTCCTTTTTTTTTCTGTTCATCCATACATCAAATGCCTCTTGTGCTGTCTAACAATACTCTATGTCGACTTTGACTTCCGTGCCCTCGACTCGGATCGCAACCTTTGGCCGCGCGCCTACCGTGCGGCGGTCTATTCGCAAATGCGTGAACGGGACGATTATGGTCTCTTGCCACATGCGCTCAAGTTGCGCCAGGCTCTTTCGCTCCGCCGCGAGCCGCTCGACGAAGAACCGGGCAAGTCCCGAATCGATCTCGATCAGGACGGGACATGCGGCTTCGAGGCGCGCGCAAAGCATTTCGAGTTGCTCGGCTATGATCTTTTCGGTCGCCTCGCAACTCAGGACACGGAATTCTATCACCTCGTCTATGGTTGCCGCGAGCGGCTCGACAAGGCCGAATTCCTGTGTGCGCGCAAGCGCCCCCGTCTCCGCTACGTCCTCTTCGGCGCGCGCAAAGAAACCGACCTGCGCCGGACGGTTGTTGTCGTTCGCGCGCGCAAGCGACATAACCACAGTTATATTCGACAGAGAGATTCTCGCTCCCGTAGCGTCTGTGAATCGTCCTCGCTGAAAAGCGTCGGCTAAAAATTGCTGCACCGCTTCGTGCGCGAGATCTACGTGGCGAAAATAGAGAACCGAATGAGGGTGATCCTCGGCCGCTTTCGATAGCAGCCCGCTGCGGTCGCTGTAGCCGACATATCCAGGCTCCGCGCCCACGAGCCGCGAGATTGACCAGGACTCGGTGAACTGGCTCATTTCGAACTCGATCATCTTGCTCGGCGAGCCGTAGAGGAACTTTGCCAGCGCGATAGCCATTTCGTGCTTGCCTGCGCCTTTCTGTCCGATGAATAGGAACACGCCGTCGGGCCGTTCGGGCCTGAGCTCCAATCCGAGCTTCGCTATGCGCACAACCCTCGCTATGTCGCGCGCGGCCTGTTCCTGGCCGGGCACGACGGAGTTCAGGAACTCTTCCAATCGAGCGAGCCGCTCGGAGGGTTCTTCGTCCATTATTTCGAGCGGCATCCCCGTCATCTCGGAGAGCGTCTCGGCCACGACCTCGCGCGAGAGGCGGTCCCGGCCCGCGAGCGCGGCTTTGGCCGCCGCCTTGTCTATCAGGTCGAATGCCTTGTCGGGAAAGCTGCGCGAGTGCAGGTAGCGATCCGCCATATCGACTATGAGCGCGACCTCCTCGTCGGCGATCTTCACACTGTGATAGGATTCGAACGCGCCGCGCGCGTGAGCGAGTATGCGGCGCGTCTCCTCGATAGAAGGCTCTTCGATCGTTATGGTGCTGAACCGGCGGGCGAGCGCCTCGTCGCGCGCTATGTGCTTGTAATACTCGGCAAGCGTCGTCGCGCCTATGCAGACTATCTCGCCTTTCGAGAGCGAAGACTTGATGAGGTTCGCAATGTCGCCCGTCCCGACGCTGCCGCCCGCGCCGAGCAGCGTGTGTATCTCGTCGAAAAACAGTATCACATCGCCTGCCTCCCTCACGTCTTCGAGCAGTCGCTTCAATCGCTCCTCTATGTCTCCTGTGAACTTCGCATCGGCCAGCAGGCGCAGGCGCGAGACTTCGAGTATACGCTTGCCCTGAAGACGCCGGGGCACATCGCCTTGACAGAGTTTCAAGGCCACGGCCGCAACGAGAGCGGTCTTGCCGACGCCCGGCCTGCCGATCAGCAAAGGATTGTTCTTCAACTTCCGGCAGAGGGTTTCGAGCGCCGCCGTGATCTCGCGTTCGCGGCCGAAGAAGGGATGCGGCGAGCCGACCATCGTTTCCTCTGCGAGGTCTGTGCAGAAATCCCCGAGCGCGCCGCCGAGCTCGCGCGTGCGATGAACGGCCGTGCGTCCGGCGCTTGTCTTGTCAGGTCGCCTCTCGGCTTCCGGCGCTTGAAGCGAAGAGACGGCTTCGCCTGCGCGAGCGAACAACTGGTCGAAGCTGGAGTCAGGTTGCAGTTCGCCTTCGAGAGACCCTTTTACGGTGGGGCTTGCGAGGACGGCTCGAAGCAGGTGGAGAGGCGATGCGAGAGGTTCGCTATCGGCCTCGGCCAAGCGGCCCGCATCCTTGATGACCTCCTGGGTCTCCTTCGTGACGATTATGTTTTTCGAGGGCGAACTGTAGAGCGCAGAAAGCCTGTCGCGCGCGGTTTGAAGCAGGCGGGCGCGTTCGTCCTGAAGGTGGCCGGGAGCCGGTTCGAGAGTGCCGAGCAGGACGACCAGTATATGAAGCGGCGACAGCACTCCGCCTTTCGAACAGGCCAGCCGCTTCGCGCCGTCGAAAGCGGCGCGCGCGCCGGGACCGAGCAGATCGAGGAGTTTTTCTTTCCGCATTGTGCCACCCGCCGGCGAACGATGAACGATCAATCGTTCTACTTCTGAATCTCCGCGAAAAAGCGTATAACGTGAGCCACCGGGGGTCAATGCTTATTGTGGTTTATTGAATTGTTTCCGAGGTGACTATCTGATCCTTTTGACTTGCATCCGATACGATCAACGTCTGTTCGGCGTAGAGGTTTGAATTGATGAGGGTCTGGACGACGTAATTGCCGGGAGTGGGAAAGCTGATGTTTGCGAATATGGTGACGTTATCGGCATACCCGTCCGGCGGTATCTCGAACGGCGACGGATGTGAGACGGCTATCGTCTGAGTGCGGTTCGGCGTGAGTATGCGGACCTCTGAAAGGAATTGCCCTTCGCCCGACCAGTGATTGAGTATGGCCATCTTGAGCAGAGTGACCGGCAACTGCGGCACCTGTATGCCGTAGAATATTCCCATAAGACTCAGCTTATGATTGACCTCAAGCCGCACGTCTTCGCATATAATCGTATAGTGAAGCCGCAAATTCGGGTTGTTTGGTTCTTCTCTCATTGCCTATCTCGCTTTCTTACTACGAGCTAAATATCTCATGCCCCTCATCGCTATTCAAGCATAAGCCATCGCGCGCCTTTCTTGTAGCGCATCTCCGCCCGCTGTCGTATTATAATTTGTCACTCGCAAAACAGGTAAAACGGCGCTCTCGGAATGAATACATTTATTGTGAGCGCCGGGTCGAATACGAAAAATCCAAACCTCGAAGAAGGAGCTATCTCCATGACTCTGCGACACCATAAACCTCGCTTTCGCATGCTTCTCGCTTTCTGCTTATTGATCTCCTTGCTCTCGACGCTTGCGCCCGCGCAGCAGACGGCCGCAAAAAGACCTATCACTCACGACGATTACGATAGCTGGCGCTCTATACAGGGAGAGGAACTCTCTCGTGACGGGAAGTTCCTGGCTTATGCTCTGGTCCCGCAGGAGGGCGATGGCGAGATAGTAGCGCGCAACCTCGCATCGGGAACAGAATGGCGGCACCCCGTAGGAAGCCGCCCAACTCCTGCTCCCGGTCCCGGTCCCGGTGGCCCGCCCGCCGCCGCACAGGCCAGGCGCGGAAATCAGCTTGCCTTTACCGCCGACAATCGCTCTCTGGTCTTTCAGATATACCCAAAGAAAGCCGAAACAGACGATGCCAGGAAAAAGAAGAAGAAGCCTGAAGAGATGCCTAAAACCGGTCTCGGCATAATGGATTTGTCCACAGGCAAGGTCATTGTGATAGAGCGGGTCAAGAGGTTCGAGGTGCCTGAAGAGGGCGCGGGGTTCATCGCTTATCAGTTAGAGTCCAAGCCTGAAGAGAAGAAACCGGAAGAGAAGAAGCCCGAAGCTCAACCATCCAACCCGCCTCAGAGAAGAAGAGGCGAGCGCAAAAAAGAATACGGAAGCGACCTCGTGCTTCGCAATCTGGCCGACGGCAGCGAGCGCACTTTCTCCGACGCCCTTGAATTCACTTTCAGCAAAGACGCAAAACACCTCGTCTATACGGTCTCATCGAAGAAGGAAGAGACCAACGGCGTCTATACGGTCACGCCGGAAACCGAGGACGCGCCCCTCGCGCTGCTCGCAGGCAAGGGCAAGTATACACGCCTCACCTGGGACGAGAAGAACACGCGGCTCGCCTTCATTAGCGACCGTGATGACACGTCCGCAAAACAGCCTGAGTTCAAACTCTACGGCTGGGACCGCACGTCTGTTGCGGCAGAGGAGATGGTCTCTAAGGCAACGCCCGGTTTCCCGGCGGGCAAGGTTATAAGCGAAAGGGGCGCGCTGGATTTTTCGAGCGACGGCAGCAGGATATTTTTCGGCGTGGCCCCGCCGCCCGAACCCGAAAAAGACGAGGACGAAGAGATTCCGGCCGATGAAAAAGTGGTGGCGGACCTCTGGCACTGGAAGGACGATTATGTACAGCCCATGCAGAAGGTGCGCGCCGAGCGCGAAAGGAATCGCTCCTACCGCGCCGTCTATCACGTCAAAGAGAAGAAGTACGCGCAACTAGCCGACGAAACCATGCAAGAGGTCTCGCCGACCGACGACGGCCGCTGGGCGTTCGGGTCAGATGATCGCGCTTACAGAATGATGGTCGGCTACGCGGCCAACTATTCGGATTACTATCTGGTCAACACGAGCGACGGCAGCCGCAAACCCGTTTTAAAGAAACAGGAAGGCCGCCCGGTTTTATCACCTTCGGGCAAGTACACCGTCTTCTTCGACGGCAAGGACTGGCACAGTATATCCAGCCTTGATGGCAAACCCATCAACCTGACCCGAAACCTCGGAGCGAACTTCTGGCGTGAGACACACGACTCGCCGAGTACGCCGTCGAGTTACGGATTGGGCGGCTGGACCGAGGGCGAGAAATACCTTCTGCTCTACGATCAATACGACATCTGGCAGGTCGCGCCCGATGGGAGCGGGGCCAAAAACCTGACCGACGGCGTCGGACGAAAAGAAAAGATTGAATTCCGCTACGTCCGCCTCGACCCCGATGAGAAGTTCATCGCCCCGAATCGCCCGATGCTTTTGCAGGCGGAGAACGAGTGGACGCGGGATTCGGGATTCTATCGCGACCGTGTAGACGGCGGGCTGCCCGAAAAACTCATCATGGCGGCCAAAAATTTCAGCAACCCGTCGAAAGCGAAATCGGCCGATGTCCTGTTGCTTACGGCCTCGACCTTCAATGAGGTCCCTGACCTGCTGGTCAGCGACCTCAATTTCAAAGGCGTAAAGAAGGTCAGCGACGCAAATCCGCAAAAAGCCGGTTTGCTCTGGGGCAGCGCGGAACTCGTGCGCTTCAATAATGTCGACGGCCAGCCGCTCAGCGCGATACTCATCAAGCCTGAAAACTTCGACCCAAAAAAGAAGTACCCGATGATGGTCTACATATACGAAAGGCTCTCGCAAGGGCTGCACCGTTTCGTAGACCCGCGACCCGGCCATTCGATCAACCCTTCTTACTACGCAAGCAACGGCTATCTTGTGCTCATGCCCGACATCGCATACAAGATAGGCTATCCCGGTCAGAGCGCGCTCAAATGCGTGCTGCCCGCGATTCAATCCGTAGTCGACAAGGGGTTCGTCAACGAAGACGCCATAGGCATTCAGGGGCACAGTTGGGGCGGTTATCAGATAGCTTATATGATAACTCAAACCAATCGCTTCAAGGCCGTCTCGGCCGGAGCGCCCGTCTCGAATATGACGAGCGCCTACAGCGGCATACGTTGGGGGACGGGACTGCCGCGCCAGTTCCAGTACGAGCGCACGCAGAGCCGCATAGGCGGAAATCTATGGGAGTACCCAATGCGCTTCCTTGAGAACTCGCCCGTCTTTATGGCCGACAGGGTACGGACCCCTATTCTCATGCTCCACAACGATCAGGATGATGCTGTGCCCTGGTATCAGGGCATAGAATACTTTCTGGCCCTGCGACGACTGGGCAAAGAAGCCTACCTGTTCAATTACAACGGCGAGCCTCACGGTCTGCGCCGCCGCGCGAATCAGAAGGATTACACCATGCGGCTGCAACAGTTCTTCGATCATCACTTGAAAGGCGCTCCCGTGCCTGAGTGGATGGAGAGGGGCATTCCCTACATCGAGCGGGAGAAGGAGAAAGAGAAGTACAGACCCTCTGCCCAGGAGGGCGAGCAACCCGTGAGAGGCGCTAAAAGCTCGCAGCGATGACGCTTCGCTTATGAACGAAGAAGGCAGAGTCAGGTCGGCTCTGCCTTTTTAATCCGGTTGTACGAGAATTTTGACTGCTTGATAAAAGCGGCGCCCGATAAATGCTTTCATTCTTCCGGGTGCAGCCATTATTGGTCATCCCTTCGCGCCCGATGAGAGTTGGGCGGCTGTTCCTTGCGGGTGTACAATACTACGCGACAATTATGGATGGCGGCTCAGACAACTTCTCCGATGCCGGCAGGAAGCCCGTTTCCGTCTGGTATTCGCTTTTGATCGCCGCGATCGTTCTGGCGCTCGATTATTTTACGGGTCCGTTCATACATTTTCCGATCACATACATTCTGCCCGTTGCGTTCATCGCCTGGCACAATGGGCGGATATGGGGGCTGCTGCTTGCTGTTATCCTTCCATCGATTCGGTTCTACTTCACCACCTTATGGACTGTGCCATGGGGGCGGGCCGAGTCTCTGAGCAACCAGGCTATTCAGATAACCGTGCTCGTGGTATTTGCGATTTTCGTCGATCGGGCCTCCCGGCAAACGAAGGCTCTGGCCGAAGAGGTGAAAGTGCTGCGGGGGATTCTTCCGATTTGCAGCTTCTGTAAGAAACTCCGTACTGTAACAGGAGAATGGCATCAGATGGAGAAGTACATCAGCGAAAACTCTGAGGCGAAATTCAGTCACAGTTTCTGTCCTGAATGCGAGAAGCAGCATTATGGCAGCTTTATTGATAAGGTTTGAAGTGTCCGCCCGGATGAGAAGACCGGGCGGCGAACCTAAGCCCCCTGATTCGCCGCCCGGTGGTCGTGAAATCGACCGGAAATGAATTCGGCCGATTTCGGATTCGCCTGCATTCGGCAAGCGAATATCAAGCTTTTTTAGAACGGCCGGCGACCCCTGCCGTTGTTGCGGTAGCCGTCATCGTAACCACGTTTGTAACCCTCTCGATACGCCTGCTGATACAGGGAGCGGTCGCGGTATTCCGAAGCGTACCCTCGCGTTGCGTTGCGATAATCGCTCGAATGATCGTGGTCGTAATTGCGCCGACGGTTGCGGTCTTCCTGACCGTGCCTGAGACCGTCGCGATAACCGTTCTGCTGGGCTATGCGGATTATCTCGTTGCGATCATAGCGACCATTGCGGTCATTGCGGTCATTGCGGTCGTCATAACGGCCGCGATTTCGGTCGCGTTCATAGTGGTCATCGTCATAGCGATCATACCTGTCATTTCCGTAGACATCGCGCAGCCTCGCGCCGAGCACTCGCTCTACATCGTCGCGTCTGTGGCGACGCGCGCGACCTGCCTGCGCATCCCTGAATCCGTCCTTGTAGCCTTTTCTGTAATAGTCGCGGTAGGCGCCTCTGTCGCCCATCCAGACTAGATAGCCGTTGTCGTCATCGCGGTAGCCGGGCATCTTGTCGTAGTCTATCCGGTAGCCGCCCCTCTGGGCTGATGATTGGGCTTCTGTATAAGCCTTCATATAGGAAAGTTTGTAGGCGTAGTCTCTCGTGCGGTCTTTAGGCCAGGTGCCTCGATCGTATCTCCCATACTGATCGTTGCGATAATCCCGGTACTGGGCCTGGGCCGTTCCGCTCGCCGCTATCGTTATGCCGAGAGCCAAAGCAACCATCAGGGCAGCACCGCCGATCCTTCCTCTCAATGCGTTCGTCTTCATCTAGCTCCTCCCTTTCTTTATCACAGAGTCGAATACGATTTTTTATTTACTCTGCGTCTACTGGGATTACAACCGCCGTGCCAAAGGTGGCCTGCGACGGGCGCATAAGTGAAACTTTAATGATCGTAGAGATTTGCAAGGGAGGATTCGAGGGTCAGGGGGATGATCGCTCTCTTTTGAAATACCAATTGCGAGCCGTTTCGAACGATATGGTATAAGCCGAAGGGCAAGCCGCAAAGATTTCTTTCTTATAAAGATTTCTTTCTTATAAAGAT
>JAKEHD010000122.1 GCA_022615215.1 Blastocatellia bacterium | reverse complement strand
CGATGGTATCTCTACTCAAAACTGTCATTTCATCCCGCGCGCAGTATAGTTGGCCAGAAGAGTGCTCTCGTCGGCGATCCCCGTTATGATCTCCTGAAATCCGCTATACATTATCTCTCTGCCGTTCGGCTTCCAATTAGACAACCGACTCGTCGCTATTCCCCAGGTGCCCCCTATCGCCTGCCAGTCAAGCTCGCCCGCCTCACGCGCTTCTTTCAAATAACCGAGCCAGTACATATAGGGTCTCAACTCGCGAATATAGCTCATACGGTTGGGATAAGGCGGAGACGTAATCACGCAATCATACTGCTTGTCGGCAGGCTCAGGCACCTGTCGAGAGTCGGCCAGAATCACCCGGACCTCCCCTTCTATTCTTTGAGCCGCAGAGTCTATGACCATTTCCACGTTTCTTTCAAACGATGAGGCAAGCAAATCCCTCTCTTGATGATCGAAAAGAGTCTCTTTTCGTTCCTTGAATGACATGGACTGATGATTGAACGCGGCGTTGGACCACTGCATCAAGCAACGGCAAAAGGCAACTAAAAAAATATCCTTCGCGGGGCTGTTTTCCGGGAGCGATTCGTTTATCGCTTTATAGATGCGCGATAGAAAGTTTTGACAGCTTTCCGGCCACCATCTATCGATGTCTTTGATAGGAGGAAGCCAAAATTTCTGTTGCTTATACTCTTTCGACGCTGCCAAAACATCTCTGATCTTCTTTTTTGCTTCAAGCAATTCATCCGGCGTGAAATTAGAGGTCTTCACCCCGGCGAACCAGACCAGGAAGGGATTGATGTCCAGCAGGTCGCATCTCAGACCGCGCTCTCCGCACACAAGGCCCGTCGTGCCTGTGCCTGAGAAGGGATCGAGCACGTAATCGAACGCCGGGTGCTCGTCGAGTATCTCACGGACGACCTTGATCGAATAAGCCGGAGTCAATCTCAACCATCCGTGCCGTCCATGCTTGAGGTTGTGTTTGAAAGTAAGGTCGCTTCTCCTATTCATCTTCCGGTTTCAAGAGAGTCTTTATACTGCGCGCGGGGCAAAAGTAAAGTTAGGCGAAAACTGAGGCTCCATGCGGCTGAAGCCGATGGTATCCATAGAGAAGAGTGCCTGCTGTTAGGCGAAAACTGAGGCTCCATGCGGCTAAAGCCGATGGTATCTCGGCTCAAAACTTTCATTTCATCCCGCGCGCAGTATATCTATCATCTTGCGACCGCATTTTTTCAGCCATAAAGTTCTGATCTGCCTGATCGCACCGGATGCCGTTCGCCTCATCTATATCTCATGGCGATTGGCGAGGGCTTTGTGCATGGTCACTTCGTCTGCGTATTCGAGGTCTGAGCCTACGGGGACGCCCATCGCTATGCGTGTGACGCGCATTCCGAGGGGTTTGAGCAGTTTCGACAGGTAATTGGCCGTAGCCTCGCCTTCGGTGTTCGGGTTGGTCGCAAGGATTATCTCTTCGACCTCTTCAACGCGCAGGCGTTCGAACAGGTTCTTGATCTTCAACTCGTCAGGCCCGATGCCGCGTATGGGCGAGAGCGCCCCATGCAGCACGTGATAGAGGCCCTTGTACTCGCGAGTCTTCTCTATAGTCACGAGGTTGTAAGGCTCTTCGACCACGAGTATTATGCGGCGGTCGCGCGCAGGGTTGGAGCAATAACGGCAGGGGTCTACGTCTGTGATGTTGTTGCAGACGGAGCAGCTTATGATCTTCTCTTTGACTTCGTTTATGGCTTCGACCAGCCGCTCGGTTTCGGCCCTGTCCGCTCGCAGGATGTAGAACGCAAGCCTCTGAGCGGACTTGTGCCCTACGCCGGGCAGACGCTTCAACTCGTCTATCAGCTTGGTAACTGGTTCTGCGTAATCCAGCATCTCAATCAGTGGTCAAAGCAATCCGTCGGGCAGACCCATCCCGCCGAGTTTGGAGCCGAGTTTGCCTTTCAGGGCTTCGTCCGCTTTTCGCGAGGCCTCGTTGACTGCGGCGATGATGAGATCCTGGAGCATTTCGACATCGCCGGACTTGACCGCGTCGGGGTCTATCTTGATGTCGATGAGTTCCTTCGCTCCGTTCATCTCCACGCTGATGATTCCGCCGCCTGCGCTCGCGCTCACGCGCAATTGCTGCAACTCCCGCTGCATCTCTTCCTGCATCTGTTTGGCCTGCTTCATCATCTCGCCAATATCTAATCCGCCTGGAAATTTCATGTCCATAAGTCTCCGCGAAATGGGGACCGCCTTCTTCAGATGGCGGGGGAAATTTCGCGCTGTCGAGCTTCCCTCAACGGGAGCGAGACAGCTACTTCCCTGGTTAATAAGATGGCGGTTTTTAGTGTCGATATACGACCGAGAACCGCCAAACTCGTTAGCTCTCCTCGCCAAGCCGATTACAACTTAGCCCGGACGCACCGGACATGGCCTTAAAGGATTCGGCCTCAGTGCCGCAGACTGGAGAAGCATCTGCGGGTGATTCTAGTCGTAACCGGGTAGATATGCTGGTAAAACGTCTTTCGACTCCCAGTTCTCTTAGGCTAGTCAACCCCACGTCTTTCGACTCAGTTGCTATCCTCATAACAAGCCGCCTCCTTTAGGTGGCGGTGGTTGACTTCACCTTCCTCACAAAATCGTTCGCAACGAAAATTCGTCGGTTCAGCGCGCCCTAAGAAAGAAATCTTTATGCTGCGCGTCAATTTTCCGGCTTGAGTACTTCGATAACCTGGCCCTGGAATTTGTCTGCAAGGGCGCGAACCGCAGGGTTATTCTCGACCCTCTCCTTTATGTCGATTCTCTCTTTTCGCCTGGGGGCGCTCTCAGTCCCGGCCTGGCCGCCCACCGTAGCAGAGAGGGTCAATCGCCGACCGGTCACTTCGCGGCATACCTCTTCTATAAGCTTGCGATTGTCGCGCGACTCCACCTGATTTTTGAAAAGCGCGTCGCCTGCCGCGTAAGAGATGCGAAGGAACTCGCCGTCTATTTCGATTCTTTCAGCCTTGTCGAGCGCCGAAAACAGCATCATCTTCCGCTTGCCTTCGATGGCGGCTTTTATCCGCTCCACCGCGCCCGCTCCTGTCGCGACCGCATCAGATGGAAAATCGTCGAGCGGCTCCATATCTTCCGGCCCATCGAACATAGAGGGAGGCTCAGAGGCTTGCGGCGAAACGCTCGTAGCACCCGGAGCATCCGAACCGTCCGGCTTCGCCATAAGCGTCGGCGTCTCTTCGAAGGGATCGCTCGAACGGGGTGTCGCGCTTTCAGTCCGCCGAGGCGCTGCGGCGTTTTCAACGAACGGCGCGGGGGGCGATATAAAGACTTCTTTCTTCTCGCGTATCTCTGTAGGCGGCGGCGCAGGTGCGCTCCTTGATTGAGAAGGTCGCGCCGACCGCTCGGTGATTTTGCCCGTCGCTTGCCTGACAGGCCGCATCCCCGCCGCAGAATCCGGTTTGCCCGACTCGCGCGAAGGCGAGCGAGGGGCGGTCCCTCCCGGAGGCAGCATGCCATGTTCGTCCAATCGCACCTGAAGTTCCTGAAACTGATCGAGCACCTCTTCGAGCAGGTACAACCTGCTCGCATGCAGGAGCTTCATCAGCCCTATTTCGAGTTGGAAACGTGGATGCGAAGAGACCCTTATGTCCTGCTCAGTCTTTGTGAGTATCGAAAAGAAGCGCACGAGGTCTTGCTCGGAAAAGTTTTCCGCGAGCCGGGTTATGGTCTCGCCTTCGCCCGGCGGCAATTGCAGCAACTCGGAATCGAAGCCCGCGATCTTTGTGACGAGCAGCGCGCGAAGGTGGGCCATCAACTCCCGGCAGAAATTTCTCAGATCGTAACCCCGCGATACGGTCTCTTCGACTATGCGCAGCACCTCAAGAGCATCCTGATCTCCGACGGCCTGAACGGTCGTGTTGAGGGTCTCTATATCGACAAGCCCCAACGCGGCAGAGACGTCTTCGTCGGCCACTTCCAGACCGGCGAAGCTTATCACCTGGTCGAGGGCCGATTCAGCATCCCGCATGGAGCCTTCGCCCGCGCGCGCAACCCCGAGCAGGGCCGCATCGCTGATCTTCACTCCGAGTTCGTCGGCTATTCGGCGGAGTTGATCGAATATCTTCTTGAGGGTGATAGTGCGGAACTCGAATATCTGGCAGCGCGACAAGATAGTGTCGGGCACCTTATGCATCTCGGTCGTCGCCATGATGAAGGCGACGCGCGGGGGCGGCTCTTCGAGCGTCTTGAGCAGAGCATTGAACGCCGGTCCCGATAGCTGATGCACTTCGTCTATTATGAAAATCTTGTAGCGGTCGCGCGCAGGGGAGATCTGAACGGTGTTGATGATGACCTCGCGCACGTTCTCGACGCCGGTATTCGAGGCCGCATCGATTTCGAGCACGTCTATTGAAGACGAAGAAGCGATCTCGCGGCACGAAGCGCATTCTCCGCAGGGGTCGGGGGTGATTCCCTTATGACAGTTGAGCGCTCTGGCGAATATGCGCGCGGTCGTCGTCTTTCCGACCCCGCGCGCTCCCGCAAATAGATATGCGTGATGGAGCCTGTCTGTTGTTATGGCGTTGCTGAGTGTGCGGGTAATGGCTTCCTGCCCTACGACCTGTTCGAAGGTCTTGGGTCTGAACTTTCTGGCTATGACCTGTGAGTCGGACATTCGCAGTCACAATCGCCCGTCGAATAAATTGCCGCCCGGAAGAGGAGCGGCGCTGCGGGACTTTTTTAGTCTAAGCCGCAGCCTTCGCGCTTGCAAGACGAACAGGCTACGCGCTCACGGGAGCGGTCAGAGGCGGGAAGGCTGGTCAGGCTCCGGAGAGGCCGCAGCACATCTGCGTTCTGCTACCGTTGCTCCGTTCCCGGCCTGGCGGGGTTCGCAGCCGCACGATTGCACGACATCCGGAGCCTGTCAAGAAAGGATGAAGGATGAGGGATGAAGGATGAAAGCCGGAGTGAAAGGGTCTTCATCCTTCCGCCTTCCGCTTTCATCCTTTCTGAAAACCTTCATCCTTTATCCTTACAAAAGTGGCGGAGAGGGTGGGATTCGAACCCACGGTGCACTTGCCCGTACAACGCTTTTCGAGACCTCCCGATTAAACCACTCACAGATTCAAGCAAAACAGACCAAATCAAAAAAATCTTACAGCGCACCTATCTCACGTTGCAGACACGGCTACTGCTAAAGCCAACAAAACATATATCAACAGCCACGAGTCCCGAAAACGGCGAGACGCCCGAGCGCCTGCTGGTGGCGGCGGACACGGCGCTCTATCGCATGAAGGCGAGCGGCAAGGGCAGCTATTGCCTGTACCATCCGGAGATGTCGGCGCGCATCGCCGAACGCGTGCTGCTGGCGGACAGCCTGCGCCGGGCGCTCGGAAAGGGGGATCTGCGGCTGTTCTTCCAGCCGCAGGTGG
>JAKEHD010000704.1 GCA_022615215.1 Blastocatellia bacterium | reverse complement strand
ACTCCCACTTCTCAAAGTCCGCGTCAACCCCACGTCCTAAGACTCGGTTGCTACCCTCATCGCAAGCCGCCTCCTTTAGGTGGCGGTGGTTGACTATTAGAGCAAGTCAAAAACTGTTTTATACCAATCGCTCCTTTACCGCAAGCGCATTGCGGGACCGGACATTGCACTTGCCGGTTGTGTCGATTCTTATGCGCGGGGAGAGACAAACCAAAAGCAAAAGTTATGCACACTCTTCAAGCCTCTGCTTCGTATTTGCTATCAGGGATAGTCTCGGTGTCTTTGAAACAGCCTGAAAGAATGGCTTGCTTATACGAATGGCTGCGAAGCTCTCAGAGCGAGGACAGCAGAGCGATTGAAACAAAATGGGAACTGATAAATTCTGTCCGCCGTATGAAGCGATGTACGACGATCCTCTAAAAGATTCGAAGAAAAACCGAGGAACATGATGGCAAAGAAAAGGTCTAAAAAATATCTGTACGTCTTGATAGCGGTTGTGGCGATTGGCGCGGCGATAACCTATGGGCTTTCGGCCATGTCGGGCACCGCTGCTGAAATCGATCCTTCACGACTCGCAACCGTCGAACGCGGTGATCTGGCGCGCTCGGTCGTTGCAACGGGGCGAATCGAGCCTATATCCAAAGTCGAAATCAAATCGAAAGCCAATGGAATCATAAAAGAACTCAAGGTGAATGTGGGCGATATGGTTGCTCCGGGGCAGATACTCGCCGAACTCGATAAAGAGAACCTCGCCGCCCGGCTCAGAGAAGCGCGCGCCGCATTGATGAGCGCCGAATCGAATCAAAAGGCTTCGCAGGCCGAATTCGAAAAGAACAAGGTCGAGGCCGAAAGCCCCGAAGTCGCTTTTGCCAAACGCAACACGGAGCGCGTCCAGAAATTATTCGATACCGGTCTCGTCTCAAATCAGGAGATAGACGACGCCCGCCGCGCGCTCGAACAATCCGAAAACCGGCAGCAGATAGCCCGCTCGCAACTCGGCGTAAGCCAGGCTCGCATATCGCAGGCCCAGGCCGAAACAGCAGCCGCTCAAGCTGCGGTCGAACGCGCTCAGGAAGAGTACGACAACGCAACCATTCGCGCGCCCATAAACGGCATAGTCCTCTCGCGCGACGTGGAGATCGGAAGCCCCGTCTCATCCATTCTGAACATGGGCGCGGCGGCGACGCTCGTCATGGTGCTCGGCGATATAAGCCGGGTATACGTTCGCGGCCAGGTCGACGAAGCCGATATAGGCGCTGTGAAGCTCGATCAACCGGCGCGCATAAAAGTCGAAACCTTCAAGGACAAAGAGTTCCAGGGAGAGGTTACGGAAATATCTCCGCTCGGCGTCGAAAAAGATAACGTCGTGAGCTTCGAAGTGAAGGTTTCGATCAATAACCCCGGAGGCGAACTGCGCGCCAATATGACGGCCAATGCCGAGATCGTCCTCGAAGAGCACAAGGCGACCCTCATCATTCCTGAAAGCGCAATCATCTATGACGCGCAGCGCAGCGCATGGGTCGAAGTGCCCGCTCAGGGAACGCCCGACGGGCGCGAAAAGAAAGCCGTCAAGATCGGCATAAGCAATGGCACGCGCACACAGGTGATAGAAGGCTTGATCGAAGGCCAGCAGGTGATAACACAATAATCATGCGAGAACTTTTTGCGCAAACATGGTCTAATCTCGTGGCCAACAAGCTCCGCAGCTTTCTGACCATGTTCGGGATAATGTGGGGCGTGATTTCGATAGTCCTGCTGTCGGCTATGGGCGAAGGGTTTCAGCAGGGCAATCAGGTCGTGCTGCGCGAGCTTGGCAAAAACATCATCATCATTCGCAACGGCCGCACGAGCATGCAAGCCGGGGGCGAACGCGCGGGCCGCATCGTCCGGCTCGATATAAACGACGTTTACGCTCTCAAAGAAAAATCGAAGATACTGGAATTCATCTCTCCTGAAATCCTCGGCGGAGTGAATGCCAAATCGGAGTTCAACGCAAGCTCGGTCGGCATAAGCGGCGTCTGGCCCGTTTATCAGAGCATACGGACTATAGAGATGGAAAGAGGCCGCCTCCTCAATCAGGCCGACAACGACCAGGCCCGCCGCGTGGTCGTCATGGGCTACGACGTGTGCAAACAACTCTTTGCCGACCGCGATCCCATAGAAAGCCAGATCACGCTCAACGGGATTCCCTACACCGTCATAGGAAAGGTGCGCAAGAAGGATCAGGACTCGAATTACACGGGCGCGGATAACGGGCGGCTCTTCATCCCTTACGAGACCATGCGAAAAGATTTTCCGCTATCGGGCAACCTGCGAACGCCCGACTCGCTCTCGACCATAATCGCCACGCCTTATCCGTCTGTGACTGAGCAGTTGCACGCTCTTATGGAGAGAGAAGGAAAAGGGCTGTTCGACAACACCGGTCCCCTCGAAACGGAGGTCCGCCGGATACTCGCCCCACGCCATAACTTCGACCCGCGCGATGTGGAAGCTCTCTCGATGTGGAACACCTCTATCACGTCCGTCATGTTCGACAAGATGATAGGCGGCATGAGCGAGTTCTTCATGGCGGTCAGCATAATAACGCTCGCGCTCGGCGGCATAGGGGTCATGAACATAATGTTCGTGGCGGTCAAGGAACGCACGCGCGAGATAGGAGTGCGAAAGGCGCTCGGCGCGACTTCGAGAAACATACAGTGGCAATTCCTGAGCGAAGGATTGTTTTTGACCCTTCTCAGCGGGGCGCTAGGTTTCGCCGCAGGCATCGGGCTTTGCAGCCTCGTGAATATGCTGCCGCTGCCCGCGAGGTTTTCAGGAATGATTATAACCTGGCAGACGGCCGCCTTCGCCGTCACTGTGCTTGCGGCCATAGGCGTCGCCGCTTCGACAATCCCCGCGCGCCGGGCCGCGGACCTGCCGCCTGTCGAGGCGCTGCGATACGAGATGTGAGGAGATAAGAGAGTGCTGCTTAAAGAAGTCCTCCTTCAGGCCATCTATTCGCTCGTCAGTCACCGCTTTCGCGCGCTCGTGACGATGTTCGGCATAGCCTGGGGCATAGTGACAGTGGTCATCCTTATGGCTTACGGGAACGGGTTTCACAGTGCGCTATCGGCAGGTTTTCGCGGAGCCTTCTCAGACGGCACGGTCGTCATGTACGGAGGCCAGACCTCTACGCAGGCGGGAGGCGAGCGCGCGGGGAAACGCATACGTCTTGAGATGGAAGACGTTGACGCTCTCAGAGAACTCGGCTCGATCAAATACGTCAGCCCCGAATACATACAGACACACCCGGTCGTGTACGGCAACCGGCAAACGTCTGCCCCTGTGCGCGGCGTGGCCCCTGAGTACGGCGTCATGCGCAGCGAGACGGCCGAGTTCGGCCGGTTCATCAATTCCGAAGACATTGAGAAACGCCGCCGCGTCGTCTTCCTCGGTTACGATGTGGCGCGCAAGCTCTTCAGCAACAGCCCCGCCCTCGGCGAAACCCTTCGCATAGCCGGAATGTCTTTCGAGGTGATAGGCGTGATGCCTAACAAAGTGCAGATGTCTTCTTATTACTCGCCCGACAAGACGTGCGTCTTCATCCCTTACAGCACGGTGGGTCAGTTGTGGAACGATCAGTATCTCTACACGCTCGTCTTTCAGACTGTAAATCCCTCTCAGCAACCGCAGGCGATCAAGCAGGTCAGAGAGACGCTCGCCGCGCGTCACAGGTTCGATGCGCGAGACGAGCGCGCGCTCCTCATGAACGATTCGGTTGAAAACAATAAGATCATCAGCGGCATCACGAACGGATTGAAAGTTGTCCTGGGCTTCATAGGCACTCTGACCTTGATGATAGGCGGCGTGGGCGTGATGAACATCATGCTGGTCTCGGTGACAGAGCGCACACGCGAAGTCGGCATACGCAAAGCTCTTGGGGCGAAGCGCCGCCATATCCTCATTCAATTCCTGCTCGAAGGCATGGTCATCACTTTCTTTGGCGGACTGCTCGGCGTGGTGTTGTCCTACCTGTTGGTGACGCTGGCCGGGACGCGCCCCTTCCTCGCGGAGTTGCTCGACGACGTATCGAAGCAGACGGATATTCACCTGCTGCTCTCGGCCGATGTGGTGTTCACGGCCACGAGCATTCTCATCTTCGTGGGTCTCGTGAGCGGTCTCTGGCCCGCGCTGCGCGCCGCGCGAATGGACCCTATAGAATCGCTTCGCTACGAGTGACACATTTTTAATTGAACCGACACGCTCCGGGCCGATTACGACTCGAACCGCACACCTTGCGCAAGGTGGACCTCGCCTCCCCAATTTATTGTGTTGGTCTGGCGTCGCATATACGCCTTCCATGAGTCGGAGCCTGATTCGCGCCCTCCGCCCGTCTCCTTCTCGCCTCCGAATGCGCCGCCTATTTCAGCGCCCGATGTCCCTACATTCACGTTCGCTATTCCGCAATCAGAGCCTTCATAAGCAATGAACCTTTCGGCCTCGCTGAAGCTGTCTGTGAAGATGCCCGAAGACAAGCCTTGAGGGACGCCGTTGTGCATGGCGAGGGCCTCTTCGAATTTGCGGTACTTCATCACGTAGAGAATGGGCGCGAAGGTCTCGGTCTGAACTATTTCGGCATCGTTATTGATCTCGACTATTGCGGGCTGCACGAATGTCCTGCGGCCGAACAGGGGCTTCAGCACCTTTCCTCCGTAAAGCACCTTGCCGCCCTGCTCCTTAGCCGCTTTGATTGCCTGTTCGTAATCCGTCACGGCCTGCTCGTCGATGAGCGGTCCCATAAGTGTTTTCGGATCGAGCGGGTCGCCTATTCGCACCTTCTTATAATTGGCGATCAGCTTGCTTATGAAATTGTCGTAGATGTTTTCATGAATGATTAGCCTGCGCGTCGAGGTGCAACGCTGCCCGGCGGTCCCTACCGCCCCGAAGAAGGACGAAGCCAGAGCGCCTCGCATATCGGCTTTATCGGAGATGATGAGCGCGTTGTTGCCGCCGAGTTCGAGTATGGTCCGGCCGAGCCGCGCGCCTACGACTTGGCCTATACGTCGGCCCATTCGCGTAGAGCCTGTGGCGCTTATAAGCGGCAATCGCTCATCAGCTACCATACGCTCGCCTACGGTCGCGCCCCGGCCTATTATGACCGAGGAGATGCCTTCCGCGATTCCATTCGCGCGAAGAACCTCAAGCGTTATGTTCTGGCAAGCGATGGCGCAAAGCGGCGTCTTGCTCGATGGCTTCCAAACTACGGGGTCGCCGCACACCCACGCAAGCGCAGAGTTCCACGACCATACGGCGGTAGGAAAGTTGAACGCGGTGATTACGCCTACGGGTCCGAGCGGATGCCACTGTTCCATCATTCGATGGCGCGGACGCTCGCTCTGCAAGGTCGGGCCGGAAAGCGTGCGGCCGAGCCCTACGGCGAAGTCGCATATATCGATCATCTCCTGCACCTCGCCCTGTCCCTCGGTCAGTATCTTGCCCATCTCAAGCGAGACCAGTCGGCCGAGCGCCTCTTTCTTCTCACGCAGGGCGACGGCTATCTGACGGACTATCTCGCCTCGCTGAGGGGCGGGCACCGTGCGCCAGATATGAAAAGCTCTCTCGGCCTGTTCGATCAGCTTGTTGTAATCTTCTTCGTTGGCCTGTTCCACTTCGGCCAGCAGTTCGCCCGTCGCGGGGCTGCGGACTTCGAGGAGGTCGCCGCTTGTGGCGAACCACTCGCCGCCGCAGTTGGTCCCCGGCATGCGGGATTTGAGACCTAATGATTTAAATAATTCGTTCCTCTCTCGCCTTGTCATTATTGCTTTCCTCTCTTTTTGGAATCTTGATAAACGAACATCATTCTTTTCCCGTCATACAGTCTCGTATGCGGGCGGATGCTCAAACAGAAGATAGTAAAGGTTGAGTGTGATCGGAAGCAAGACGGCCGTTCTCTGATTCAGGGCAGTTGCAAAATACCTGGGAGCGCACGCTTCCAGCGTGCTTGGTTTTCGCAATCGTTGATTTTCTCTAAAACGTCGTCTCCGCAAAGCATGCAGGCAGGATGCCGAAGAAAGAAATCTTTATAAGAAAGAAATCTTTATGCGCTCCCAGGAAAGCCCTTTCTCTTTGGGTGCGTCAATGAATCCGGTTCCGGCTCTTTCTGAGATAGAGTTCCAGTCCGGTGAAAGCTCGACGACAGATCGCGGTCCCTATGTCTTTGCGCATGATAGCGAGGGCTTCCTCATGGGTCGAAGCGCGGCGATAAGGACGGTCTGAGGTCAAAGCGTCGTAGATGTCGGCGACCGTCAGTATCCGTGCCGATGTCGGAATCTCTTCCCCTTTGAGGCCCTTGTTGTAACCAGTTCCATCCAATCGTTCGTGATGAGAGGCAGCAAGGTCGGCAATCTCGCTGAAGCACCTCACGCGCGAAAGAATCTCTCCGGTCTTCTCGGCATGCCCTTTCATTTCGTCTCGCTCCTGATCGGTGAGCGGGCCGGGTTTGTCGAGAACCAGATTGGAAACGCCGAGTTTACCGATATCATGCAACAACGCGGCGCGGCGGAGTCTGCGCAGTTCATCTCGCGATAGGGAAAATATCTCGCCGATTCCGACGGCGATCTCAGCGACCCTCTGCGAATGAAGATAGGTCCAGGGGGATTTTGCATCCACGATCTTTGCGAACGCCTCGGCTATGCGGTCTACGCGCGCATCATCGGCCATCAGTATGCGGTCTTCCGGCTCCAGTCTTACAATCTGCTCCTGAAGGTCATCGTACTTTAGTTGATCCCAGAGGGCACGGTCGGCGCGCAGAGGCAGAAAAGCGTCCACAAGCGCCGGGTCGAACCATGTTCCGCGCCGCTCTTCGAGCATATCGAAGGCGGCGCTCAGGCCATAAGTCGTGAAGAAGACCTCCACAGTCTGCGCAAGGCAAAGAACGCGCGACAGCAGCGGAATCTCTTTACCCTTCAAGCCCTCCGGGTGGCCGCGTCCGTCCCAATGCTCATCGAGGAGGCGTATCGCCCGCGCAGTCTCTTCCGGCAGATCCAGCATTCGGGCGATCTGTTCGCCGCGCTCGCAACGAATGTGGACCAGTTCTCTCGCGGCTTTCTGGCCTTCGAATGCCAGCGCAAGCATTCGAAGGGCGCGTTGCATGGGCGAAGACTGAGGCGAAACGTTGCGAGCGGCATAACGCAGGGAGTCGGACAGTCGCGACCAGTCTACGGTTTTGAAATTGCGTTTTACGGTCAAATCGTCCGCGCCGAACAGCGAGCAGACTCTTCCCGCATTGCTCGAACAACCGGAATCCTTCAGCAGCAGCGCGTAGAAAAGCGCGGAAAGTTTATCTGTGGATAGGCCGATTTCTGATGCGATTCGCATCCCTATGATGCAGCTTCTAACGGCGTGACCTGTCGGCTGGCCTTCCGTCATATCCAACACGTAAGAGAGAGCCGAGATCACTTGCGAAAGTCTTATATGTTGTGTGCCGGCATCGTTCGTATCTTGCCGCTGGACATGCTGTCGATTGATATTGGATCTCGCAGGCGCAGGATACTTGAGCATATCGGTTTTCCTCCTCGAATTGATTGAGTGGGGTATTGAAGGCGCAACGCAAACGGCTGTCGGATTGCGGATTTCAGATTGCGGAATCGAATCGATCCGCATTTCGCATTCAGAGTTGCCGATTTTGCGCAAGGCGCTTCCCCATACGGGTCCGAGTAGCGCGAGCCGACCCGGCAACGTCGAGGTTTCGGCTCAACGATACTACTCTTTTTTCAGGGGCATGTTTAAAGGCGCTCCCTTTATACGCCCCATTCGGAATGTTCGGATTTCAGCGATGGATCGATCTTTTATACTTGGCGCAGCATGTATTGAAACTTTTCATCGAGATCGCGGGCGAGCAATTTTTTGGAGTGCGGCGGCCCGGACGCCGCTTTTCTTTGCTGAGAGCCTTTTGAAAGAACTTAACGACTCACTCATTTTGCAAAATCCAAAGCGCCGCCGATTGCGGCGCACTCCAAATCCGCGCTTGAAACTTTGAACGAAGAATGCCGGGAGGATGAGGTTTTCTTATTTCCCCGAAGAGGTGAGGCGTTTGAGTTCCTCGGTCCAGTTCAACACGACGTGAAACTGCCGGGGCAATATCCCCTGCTCGTTTTTCACCATCACGAACCTGCGCCCGTCCGGCGACACGTCGTAGTTGGTCAGGTATCGCCCTGCAAAGAGCACACGAGGCGTCCCAGCAGTAAACCCCTTTTTGGTTTCAACCGAGACCGCATACACCTGGTTCTGCCAGTGATAGAACAACTCCCGTCCATCGCCCGACCATACGGGGATTATCCCGCCGCCCCGCGAGATGGGAACCTTGCCGCCAGGCCCCGGATAAGGCTGGACGTAGACCTCGACCTGCCCCGATTCGTTGGAGAAATATGCAAGCCATCTGCCGTCGGGAGAAAACCTGGGCGTGTCTTCTATGAACGCTGTGTTTAAAACAGGAGTCACTTTATTCTCTTCCGGCGACAGCGTGACCACATCCGTGTCGGAAGAGGCGGTGAACGCCGCGAGCGCAATCAGTCGGCCATCAGGATGCCAGGAATAAGGCAACTGGCGGTATTCATTCGTCGCAAGCCTTTCTGCCTCGCCGCTTGAGTCGGCGGCTCGTCTGTACAGGCTCCAGGTTCCGCTCTTATCGGAAGCAAACACCACTGTCTTGCCGTCGGGCGACCAGACGGGCGACTGGTTGTTTCCCTTGAATGTCAGACGAATGCCTCTGCCGCTTTCCGCTTCGTAGACCCATACGTCGTTGCCCGACAGAACGGCCACGCGCTTGCCGTCGGGCGAAAAGCGCGGAGAGCGATAATCGGCGCGCTCTTTCAGAAACGGTATGGCCTGCCCCTGGCGGTCAACCCACACGAGCGAATTCTCTATCATCGTGTTGGCGGGCAAGTAGACCAGAGTTCCGTTATCGGCGACTTTGAAATTCGGAGAAGAGAAAGCGCCATCCAGGACCGGCGTGGCAGAACCTGTCACTTCGAGGTCGGACAGATCGAAAGGCACGGCCATAAGCTGGCCCGAACGGCTGAAGACCAGATGCCCCGTAGGGATGTAGCGCGTCGAAGAGGCGTCACCAACGTCCTGGAGATAACGCCACTGGCCGCTCGAAAGTGTCAGCACCGCAAAGCGTGACCCCTTGGTGCTCTGTACGGTGAAGAGCACGTTCTTGCCGCCGGGCAGAATCTGCGGCGCGCGATGTGACATTTCGCCTTTGGTCTGGTCGACGGTAGTCAGTCTCTCAGGCTTGCTCCCGCCCGCCGGTATGCGATAGAGACCCGTGCTGTCGGAAGAGATGATCGTGTCCTCAGTCCCCCAATCGGTCTCGAATCCCGCCTTACAACCGTCGCAAATCGTCAGGGGCGACCCGCCTGCGAGCGCGACTTTTTTCACCTTGTCATCACCGAGAAAGAAGCCTATCCACTGACCGTCGGGCGAAAAGAATGGGCGCGAGCCGCCTTCGGTTCCGGGGACGGGGTGAGCTTCGAACTGATCAAGCGGGTGAAGATAAATCTGTATGCTCTCACCCTTGCGAGCGGAAAAGGCAATGTAGCGGCCGTCGGGCGAAAGCTGTGCCGTAGTCAAAGAGGCTTCCGCGTTCGAGGGCGGGCTGACAGCGAATCGCGTGATGAGATGGAATTCCGGCGCGTTCACGCGCAGAAGGCTCCATACAGTTATACCGGCCATCAAAACCATCAGTATCACAAGCGTCCCGGCCAGCCGGGAAAGAAATCTTTGTCGCGCCGGGTCGGGCCTTCTCGAAGCTGCCTCTCCAAGCGATTCTACGGATTCCAGGGCCGCCTTCACTTCATTGAGGATTGTGCAGACCTCTCTCATGGTCTGATACCGATTGCGCGCTTCCTTACGCAGGCATTTGCCGATCACGCGGCTGAGAAGGAAAGGCACGTCGGGCTTGAGTTCGGCGATCTTGCGCGGCTCTTCCTTGAGCAGGTTGCTCACTATCGAAGCATAGCTATCGCCTTTGAACGGCCGCTGCCCGGTCAACGCCTCATACATCACTACGCCCAGGCTGAATATGTCGCTGCGGTGATCTACGGGTTTGCCTTCGGCCTGTTCGGGCGACATGTAAGAAGGCGTGCCCATGACCTGCCCCTCTTTGGTCAGAGACACCGTTTCCGCATCGAGATTCATATCGGCCACCGCACGGTCTATACGCGCCAGTCCGAAGTCGAGTATCTTGGGCACTCCCGCCGCGCTTACGATGATGTTGCCCGGCTTCAGGTCGCGGTGGATGATGCCTTTTTCGTGCGCGTGGGCCATCGCGTCTGCAAGGGCGGTGAACCATTCGAGGAATGTGTCGAGGTCTAATCCTTCCTCCGTTATAAGATGGTCGAGCGACTTGCCCTCGACGTACTCCATAGTGATGAAGTGATGGCCGTCGGCTTCTTCGACCGAGTATACTGCGCGCGGGGCAAAATGAAAATTTTTCCAGAGAGGAACGCTTATGTGGAGTGCGCCGCCCTTTTTCTTTCTTCAGAGATTT
>JAKEHD010000703.1 GCA_022615215.1 Blastocatellia bacterium | reverse complement strand
CTGTGATTTGGGGAGGCGAAAGTCTCCCTTTTTCTCTCAACCTATTTCATTGATTTTGAATAAACTCGTGTTATCAGAAAGGGAAAGATGACATCAAAACCAATCCATAATCGGAGCGCGCATTCCCTTGCTCATACCCAACCGGCGTTATCTAGTTTTAGAACCGTGTGGAGAAGAACATTCGCGCCGTTTGTGATGTCTTCGGGCCGGGAAAACTCTTTCGGCGAATGGCTGATCCCGCCGATGCTAGGGACGAAGATCATTCCTACAGGCCCGAGCCGCGCCATATCCTGCGCGTCGTGGCCCGCGCCGCTCGGCATCAACTTGGTAGTGAGCATCAACTCTTTGGCCGAATCGAATATGAGCTTGCGCACGCGCTCATCGGTCGGCGCGGGTGTGTTTACGTTGATCTCTTTGAAGTCGAACTTCGTGTTGCTCGCCTCGGCAATCTGACGCGCTTCATCACGAATCTTCTGATAGAGCATCTCGATTTTATCGGCGTCGAGATCGCGCAATTCCAGACTCAGGACGACCTTGCCGGGGATGACGTTGGGTGCGCCGGGCAGCGCCCTTATGCGCCCGACCGTGCCGACCTGACGGCCCGGAACGCTCGTCGCTGTCGCGTTGACCGCCTGTATGAATTTCGCCCCCGCAAGCAGCGCATCCTGCCGCTGATTCATAGGGGTCGTGCCCGCGTGATTGGAGAAACCTTCTATGTCGACGTCCCACCACTTGATGCCGACTATCCCCTCGACCACTCCTATGTCTATCTTTTCGGAGTGAAGTATGTTGCCCTGTTCTATGTGCAATTCCAGATAAGCGGCTATGTCGCCGCGCTTGCGACGGGCTTCAGCCAATCTCGCCGGGTCGCCTCCGATGAATTTTATTCCATCGCGAATGGTCTTGCCGCTCGTGCTCACTATGTCGAGTTCTTTCTCTTGCAACTCTCCGCTGAACGCGCGGCTGCCGTAGAGGCCGCCCTCTTCGTTTTGAAAGATTATGACCTCAAGCGGATGGCGAGTGGTGACATTGTTTTCGGCAAGCGTGCGCGCGACCTCGATTGAACTGAGCGAGCCTACGTCGCCGTCATAGTTGCCGCCTTCGGGGACCGAATCTATGTGAGAGCCGAACATAAGCGGGCGACGGCGTGCGTCTTTGCCCGCGCGCCGACCTATGATATTGCCCGCCGTATCGAGACGGACATCGAGGCGGGCCTCGCGCATGAGTCCCATAGCGTACTCGCGTCCCTGACGGTCTGCTTCGCTGTAGGCGACGCGACTGACGCCGCCCTGCGGGTTCTTGCCGAACTCGGAGAGCGCGCTCAGGTGATCGGTTATGCGCTTGCCGTTGACTCGCAGTTCGGACTGCGATCTGAGCGATAGCGGGTCGAAAAAGGTTGCGCCTGCCGCGCCGAGCAGGCCGAGGTTGAACTCTCGTCGGTGCATGGTATCTCCTTCAAAGACGGTGTTATTGACAGCGAAACTGTCGATGGTTTCATAATCGCTTCCAGGTTACGTCTCCACCCGGAGCATCTATACTTTGCTCCTAACTACACTAGCCAACTCGTCCGCCTTGTGGAATAGCTCAAGAACCTTGCGCCGTAACTCTTGCAGTTCTTGATATTCGGGCAAATGTTCGGGGATTGCATCCATACAGCAATACCGATTCAGATAAGTGTCTATGCGGCTTTCTCTTTCTTTGCGCAAGGGATCTGGCATCGGTAGACTGCTCAGAAATATTCGCCAGCCTTTAATGCCTTTCTTTGAATTGCATGTTTTGCAGCAAGGAAGAAGATTGCCGATGCGGTGACCAAACCCACTGAACTTTTTATCCTTTACTGTGGCATGTACGTGATCCCAGGTTTCGGCTTCCGCCCCACAGTAGGAGCATACGAGATTAGTGTCGGGATCTTGACCAAGCGTTGCGACCACTTCTCTCACTCTCTCTTCATCGTAGGTGTCGAAGGGAGCGATGCATGCTGCAAATGCGTGATTGATAGTCGTGGTACGGTTCGCAACTATCGAGTAAGGCTTCAGGTAACGACGGATATCTCTGTATCGCATAAAGTCTCCGAAGGAATCCTACTATGTTGTATCGTACCGCCGTATCTCCAACAAAGTCTTGGCTGCACTTTTATCGCTTTTCCGAGCGCGGATAATCGCAAACTTCGATCACTCCATCAGAGCGGCGTACTTGTCGAGCAAAGGCAATATGGTGTCGCGCCCTTCCGAAGGCAGCATGAACATGACGCGGGCGACGCCTGCACGTTCAAGTCCGTCTATATATTCGCGGTCAGGCTTGGCTCCGAAAATCGAGACCTCTATCTCTTCGGGGTTGCGCCCCGCTTCTTCGGCTCGCTGCCTGAGAGTGGCGATCTTTTCGGGGATGTTCGGCGAGCGCACGCCTATGGGTATCCATCCGTCGCAGAATTCTATCACGCGGTCGAAGGTCGTGGGTCCGTCGCCGCCCATCAAGACAGGCGGATGCGGCTTCTGCGCAGGCTTGGGGTGCGCCCATACACGGTCGAAGTTGACGAACTCGCCGTGAAACTCGGCCTCCTCTTTGGTCCATATCTCTTTCATAGCCAGCACGCGCTCTCTCAATACGCGCCAGCGTTTCTTGAAGTCGGTCCCGTGATTCTCCATCTCTTCAGCGTTCCACCCGCCGCCTATGCCGAACAGGAATCGCCCGTTGGATAGTTGATCTAGGCTTGCGACCTCTTTCGCAGTAGTTATAGGGTCGCGCTCCACTATCAGGCATATACCCGTCGCAACTTTCAGTTTCGTCGTGGCAGCGGCGGCCGCCGTGAGAGCCACGAACGGGTCATAGGTGTGCCAGTACTCTTTCGGCAGGTCCGCGCCGCCGGGCCAGGGGCTGCGTCGGCTTGCAGGGATGTGAGTGTGTTCGGGCAACCAGAGAGATTCGAAGCCGCGCGATTCGAGTTCGCGCGCGAGGTCGTCGGGTCGTATGGCGTAGCCGGTCGAGAATATGGATGTGCCGAAAAGCATAAAGTTCCTCCTTATATAAAATGTCCGAGCCAGTGTATGATAACCGCGCGCGGGCAGCCTCCGCTAGCGCATCGGGGCGCTGTCATGATAAAACTGGTGCGGGCGCGATCATACTGGGAAACGCGGAATGCGGAACGATGAACGCAGAACGATACGGAAGAAAATCAACCACCGTATTGCACGGATTGCACAGTGGAAGGCAGGGCCTTCTACAAAAGCTTTCTTTCTTCCGTCTAT
>JAKEHD010000702.1 GCA_022615215.1 Blastocatellia bacterium | reverse complement strand
TCAATTTTTGCCTAACTTTCCTCTCTGGAAAAACTTTCATTTTGCTCCGCGCGCAGTATATCTACAACAGGGAGATCTCCCACGCTACAGTCTTCCATATCATTTTCTAAATCCCCAATCATCGCCACGTCCGAGAAATTTAACCCGCCTCTATTCCAAAGCGTCACAACACAACGCTGCATTGCCGGTTCCCGGTTGTGCCTATATGATAAGACTCGCCAACGGCTTACAATACTCAAGGAGGGCGCGATGAATCTCTATCGAAATCATTCCTGCCTGTTCATAATACCGGCGCTGATTGCATTCTTTTTTTTGCAATCGCCGACCCACGCGCAAACAGCGGATAAGGGCCGCCTGCCCGGTGGCGGCAAAGAGGAGAGACCGCAAGCCTCAAGAGAAGACCCCGTCGAGGATGATCGGATAGAACAATTGAAAGCGAAGGTAGAGCAGCTCGAATCGCTCGTGGAGCGGCAACAGAGGTTGCTGGCCGAGATGGAAGGGCGACTGCGAAAGATCGAGGGAACTAAGACCCCCGCTGCGCTCGTCACTTCATCATTGAAGAGCGAGGCGACCGTGCTCGCACAGCCGGAATCTGAAAGCCGAGGGCCGGAAGGCATCGAACATGAGGCAGGCGTTTTGCGAAATACCGTCAGAGGTCAGGATGATTCTGCGATGATTGCCGGGTGGGACAAAGACGGCCATGCATTCCTTCGAAGCGCGGACGGCGATTTCGAAACGAGCATTATCGGCTACGGACAGATCGATTTTCGAGCCTATCAATCGGGCGATCACCCTCCCAACACTTTTCTCATAAGGCGAGCGCGCCTCGGCATAGAGGGAAAGATATTCCGCTATTTCGATTATAGAATCCAGGGAGATTTCGCCGACAGGGAGAGCGCGGCGCTGCGCGATTTTTATGTCAACGTTCATCGCATAGAAAAATTTCAGTTGCGATTCGGGCAGTTCAAAGAACCGTTCAGCCAGGAAAATCTTCACCCCGCTTCGGCTCTCGATTTTGTCGAACGCTCCCTCGTGAACGCCCTCACACCCGACCGCAGTCCCGGCATAATGGCATCGGGTGTCTTCAACAAGGGAGTCTTCGAATATTACGCGGGCGCGTTCAACGGTAAGGGAATACTCGAACCCAACGACAACGGGACGCCTGAAAACGTCGTGCGGCTGAGGTTCGCTCCCTGGAAGAAGAGCAATCTCTCCTGGGCGAAGGGGTTGGCTTTCGGCGGGGCTTACGCTCAGGGACGCGAGGTCGACGGCCTAAGCGTCAGAGGGCAGACCGAGAGTCGCAGCTTTACGTTCTTCAACTCCGTCCCGGTCAACGGTAAAATCATCCGCGCCAATGCCGAGATGAGTTGGATGCTGGGACCGGCATCGATTCGCGCTGAATACGATCAGACCAATCAGGAGCGCGAAGGTCTTGGCCCGGCGGGTGCGGATTTACCGGGCGTGGTGGCGAAGGGCTACATGGCTCAGTTGACTTATCTGCTCACGGGCGAGACCAAACCCGACGGCAAACTTGTGACTCCGAAACATAATCTCTTCAGCAGCGAAAACGGAAGAACCGGCCTGGGCGCATGGGAGTTGAAGCTGCGTTACTCGAATCTTCAAATCAGCGACGGGACTGCGAATGCGAATCGCGCGGGGAGCTTTTATTTCGGCACCAACTGGTATTTGAACAGCTTTGTGAAACATCAGTTGGACCTCGGCTTCGAGCGATTCAAAGACCCGCTGCGCACGCCCAATCCCGGAGACCGGGGTTTCTTTGCCGTGCTCAGTCGCGTTCAATTGACGTTTTAGAGTATGTGTTCAGAGAAGCAAAAAACCTCACCACAGAGACACGGAGGCACCGCAGATAAAGATTTCTTTCTTGGTTTTCTCCGCGTCTCCGTGCCTCCGTGGTGAAATCCCATCTCAACTTATAGTGAGGTCATTGATGAAAAAGCTGCTGCGCGACAACAGAAAGAGATTTTTCATAACAGGTTTCCTGGCGCTGATCGCGCTCGGCGGCGCGACTGCTCTATTCATTGCAAGCGGCGATGCCCCATCCGTCAAGGAACAGGACGCTTCTCCAGAGAAGAAGCAGAAACACACGAATCGATTGATCAATGAGAAGAGCCCCTATCTTTTACAGCACGCTCACAACCCGGTCGACTGGTACGCCTGGGGCGAAGAAGCATTCGAGAAGGCGCGCAAAGAGAACAAGCTCATCTTTTTATCGATAGGGTATTCGACCTGTTACTGGTGCCATGTGATGGAGCGCGAGGTATTCGAGAACGAAGAGATAGCGGCCCTTATGAATCAGCACGTCGTCAGCATCAAGGTCGACCGCGAAGAACGCCCCGATGTCGACCGCATTTACATGGCTGCTTTGCAAACGATGACTCGCGGCAGCGGCGGCTGGCCCATGTCCATGTTTTTGACGCCCGACCTGAAACCGTTCTATGGGGCGACCTACGTGCCTGCGGACGGGTTCAAAAACATGCTGACGCAGATTCAAAAAATCTGGACCACCGAACCCGACAGGATAAATCAATCCGGCCAGAGTTTGACCGAGTTCCTCAAGCAAAACATGGTCATAGAACCGGCGGCAGTCGTTATGGAAAAATCCCTCCTGACCAGAGGCTACGAGCAGTTCCGGCAGAGCTACGATAAAGAGCACGCGGGATTCGGCGGCGGTCCCAAGTTTCCGCGACCTGCGGTCTTCGATTTTCTCTTCAGGTATCATCATCGCACAGGCGAGCGAGAGGCGCTCGATATGTCGCTTGCGACTCTCCGACGGATGGCCGAAGGCGGAATGTACGACCACCTGGGCGGCGGCTTTCATCGCTACTCGGTAGACGGAGAGTGGCGCGTGCCGCTCTTCGAGATGATGCTCTACGATCAGGCTCAAC
>JAKEHD010000701.1 GCA_022615215.1 Blastocatellia bacterium | reverse complement strand
GGCATAAGCTGATCGAGAGCCGATTGACTGCCGCCGCTCCAATCCACGAGCAATTGAGTGACTATCTTTGACGTTGGTTTGCTCACGCGCTCTCCGGCATCAGTACAACAGTTTTGCTGAAGGATTAGATTATATATGCCGGCGCTGCCTGATACAAAGCGATGGCCTTTGCCGCAAGTGTTCAAGTGTTCAGATTTTCAGCACATTGCCAGGCAACAGACACCTCCCGCCGTAGGCGTTGAAGGATGAAGGCCGCAAGGTGAAGGATGAAACCCATAGCGAAGATATCGATTCATCCTTCATCCCTCATCCTTCATCCTTTCTGAACCCCCGCCCGCCGGTCACGCAGCCCTCGCAGCGAGCACGTTGCGCAGACCGACGTATCCCACATCGCGCTTTTCTTCGTCATTGCTGCGGGCGAGCGACAGGAAAGATTTCGCCGCTTCGGGTCGCTGTTTATAGCGAACGTGGACCGAGAGATTTTTCAACGCTCTTGCTGCCGCAGAGCGCACGTTCACGTTATTGTCAGATAGGCGATCTATCAAGGCTCCTATCACATCAGTGCTCGCTGCTCTCTCTCCCATCGCTCCCAACGCGCTTGCTGCCCCTGAGCGCACGGACACTTCATTGTCAGATAGGCGCTTTGCCAGCGATTCCACTATCTCCGGCTCGGCGGGCGTGTTCCCTAATTGAGCGAATGCCTTCCTGATATCTTCCTTCAATGAGTGGGGCGATTCGGGGCTGAAATATAATTCGAGCAGTCCGGAAACCACCGCGCCGCGAAGGTCGGGGTCTACACGTATATCGTCGCCGAGACACCGCGCGGCCATCAGCAGGTCGCGGTGCAGTATGTTTTCATATTCGCTCTGCGCTCCTGAAATCGCCTCCACGAACCGCGTGGCCCTGTACTGGCTCGACTCGCCGAGATGGCCCGCCGCAAGCAAAATTATCTCCGTCCAGCGAGGGTCGTGCAGGACCGATTTGAGAACATCATCCCCTTCGCGCTCCCACTTGTCCGACAACCGGACGGCCGCGAAGTATTCTTCGAAGGTCAGATGGAGAAAGCCATAGATGCCCCGCCCCTCTTCGTCAAGCCCGCGCTCAAAAAATATTCCGCTGAACTCGTTCACATTTCTGCGAAACTGAGAGGCGAGGGCAACGGCTTCGCGCTCGCTCAAGCGGGCTTCGCGCTCGCGCATGGTTTCTACAAGCAGAGCGTGCAAATCCCGTTCGCGCATCAGTCCGCTCGACGTAGTGCAGTGAAGTTGCCAGGCGATGGCGGGCAGAAGCGATTTTATCGTATCTTCGACCTCCCAGTCTTCGGGCACGACGCGCCGGGCGCTCATCCATTGATCGACGAGCGTCTCGGCGGCCTGGCTGTAGAGCTTGACTCGATGGCGCGGCAGCTTCGTGCCCCGATGATGAATCAATGCGATAACGGTCAGCAGCAGCGGATTCGAAGCAAGCCTGCGAATGGGAGGGCTGTCATCGATGGCCTTAACGAGCGCCTCCGCCTGTTGAGGCATGTTCAGAGCGCCATACCAGCTTTCGGCGAAACGGCGAATGTCATCATCTTCGAAGGGGGTGATGGTGAATTGCGAGAAACTCCCGCTGAGTTGCGCTTCTCGATAACCGACTACGCGCGAGGTGACAAACACCGGGCATTGCGAGTGAGCGAGTGCGAACTGTTCAACTATGCGCGCCACATCGCGCCGCTGCGAAGTGTCTATGATCTCGTCAAGGCCGTCGAGCAAAAAGAGCGCGCGGCCCCGCCGAATGGCATCCCGCAGCAAATCGGCTGACAGAGGCAGTTGCCGAACCTGGCAGCCGAGCGGAGCAAAACCATCAAGCGTGGCTTCCGGGTTCTGCTTTAGATGTTGAGCGTACTCGCCTATGCGGATATAAACGGGCAGGCAATCGCACAACTCGGAAGGCATGTCCGTCGCGCGGTCTTCGTTTTTCTGTCCGCCGATTTGCGCCTGTGCAAGTCGATAAGCCACATAGCGCATCAGAGTGGTTTTGCCCGCGCCGGGGTCGCCTAGCACTACCGCCCGCCGCTCTTTGAAAAGCTCGGATATGTCAACGCGCCGCAGCCTGACTTCGCGTTGCGATTGAATCGCGTGGCGTTCCCAATCGCGAAGTTGTTCTTCACCATATTCTTCAATGAGAGCACGCCTTGTTCTTTTTCCTCCCTGTGCAGGCTTAACCTCTTCCGCGTTTTCACCAACGGTGATAGCGGCAGATGACGTTACATCTCTCATAATCTGTGCAGACTTAACGTTTTCCGCTTCTTCATCAACGCCGGGCATGTCCATTTCTTCTGGATACGGGAAAGGCGGCACGCCCAACCGCTCAACTTCCTGTTCGGCGTGCAGGGGGATGAAGATTTCATCCATCCGCATCTGCACTATCTCAAGGCCGCGCCTCGGAGCAAGACCTTGAAGGTTCACAAATTCGTTTTGATAAAGTATCGCTTGCAGGTAACTGCGGCGGGCGCTGTCGAGCTTGTCCCAATTCTCAGGCGGTTCGATGAACAGCGTCGCGCTGCGCCAGGAATAGAAATCGGCCGCCTTCACTGATATTTCGGCAAGCATCGCCCGGTTGACCCACAGGATGACGGCCATATCCGTCCGGCCCAATTGATTGCGCTGAAAATTCAGAAGCTTGACGGCCTCGCTCTGTTTGTCGCGCGATAATGCCTCAAGCCCTGCAACCGAGACCGCCGCCCGCCCGTTGCCGTTCCTTGTGGCTTCAACAGCGCCTTCGAGCAAACTGATATGCATGGCATCGTAGCGGAAATCCTTCAGATCGATTTCAGCGGGCAATCGCTTGCGAAGTTCGTTCAAGGCGTGATCGCGCAACACTGTATCGTCGGTGACGGCAACAAGTATCAACACGCCGTCCACCTGTTCGAGGTAGGCCGCCATGCGCTTGATCGTTTGATCGAAAGAATCCCTCACTTCCATCTCTCAACCTCACAACAACGGCAAGACGTTCGGGTGCGCATCGTACCAGAATGCCCTTTGATCGCCCTGATAAGAGAGCAAATGCAAGCTGCGAAGAAGCTCGTCTTCCGAGGGTTCGTCCCTGCCGCCTGTGAGCGTGCCTTCGCGGAGAACGCGGCGCAGGGCTTCGCGGTGAATGGCGTTCAACTGCGGCGCGAGCGCCTGGCGATGCCGGAGGATTACGCCTTGCGCTACGGACTCATCGATCTGCAAGCGGTCGAGCAATTGCGCGTCGGTCGCACCATCGCGGAAATACCTTATCAACTCGCGCATCACGCCCCCGCTCATCCGCGCAAGCAGTGTCAGAGCGTCCCGCGTTATGATCTCATCGATGGTCTTCTCTCGCGCTTCGAGACGCCGGGCGACGACCTTTCGCATAACATCAAGGCCGTCTTCGTTCCCCTCTCGTTCAGCCCGCCATTGGTCTCCCGTAGGCGGGCGCTTATGCACGGGAGGCGTGGGCAAATGGCATCGCTCATCGAAAAAGTTCGTGGCCTGTTCTGCTGCCAGGCGATGGGAAAACTCTATCGGAGCGGAATAAATCAGCGCGCACGCCGGTTCCACAAGCAGGGCACTTTCGGCAAAGAGCATCTTCGCTCGCGCGGCGGAAACTTTGTCGAGTCCATCGGTTTGGAAGGCCGTTCGAGCGATTTGACGAAATGGTCGGGGATGTTGAGTTCCAGAGGAGGCGCGACAGGCGGTGCGCCGAGTGCGCCCATGCCTGCTCCAATGGCAACCGCGGTCACTTGATTTATCAGGTCTTTCAACTTGAGCGAGAAGCCCTTGCGATCTTCGTAGTTGCGCACGAATTCAGCGAGGTTCTTCACCAGGGCGTTGGCGAGACGGTCAGGCGGGTTGAGGTCGGCCATCTGCGCGGCCTTGTGGACTGCAAGCCCCATCGCAAGGAGCACGTCGAAGTGATTCGTCGTCTCCATAACGAGAGTCGATTCGGCATCGAACCAGATCACGAGAAAATCTTCGGCCAGTTCTTCTCCAAGCTGTTTGAGCTCGGTGCTTTTGCCGCTGCCGACGTGTCCCGTAAGCAATGCCTTGTAGGGCTTGGGCTGGTCGCGGTTGTTTTGGAAAGTGAGCGTCAATCGCCGGACGAGACTGCGCGTGGGGTCCGTATAGCTGCGGTCTACATAGAAGCGCCTGACATCCTCAAGGCGGGCCGGTCCCACCGGGTTGAAGTCGTTTATGATCGGACGCCAGAACTCTATCGCGTTTGCCATGCGCTGCCTCCTCGAATGACGACCTTTGCTTCGCCGAAGGTTTAGCGTCCTCAGTATAACGCAAAATATACTCTGCGCGGCATGGATTGAAACTTTTCATCAAGCTCATCTTTCTATCCGTCCGCTTTGGGTCGGGTACCGACTTCTCGACATCCGGTCGCATACGGTCCATGAGCG
>JAKEHD010000121.1 GCA_022615215.1 Blastocatellia bacterium | reverse complement strand
CATCCCTCATCCTTCATCCTTCATAACGCCCCCGACCCCCTGCACCCCTGCGCAATGTGTTATCTGTGGTCAAGAAGTGCTACGGACGGAAGCGTACTCGCTGCCGGACGAATGTCGGATCATCGCTTCGCGGTTCGCATCTCTATCCAGCCGGCTATTGTCCTAAGAGCGACGGGCGACATGGTCTCTTCTATCGCGGCATACTCGGCGGGCGATCCCGTCCGGCTGGTCTGGAACAGGTGATTGAGCGAGGGAAGTTTCATCACCGTGTAATCACTGTTTCCTCCCGCCTCCAGAGCCTGGGCGATAGCAAGCAAATTCTCGCCAGCGGGCACCTGCAAATCCTTTTCTCCGTTGACGGCGAGCACAGGGCATTTCACCTTCATAAGCGCGGGGCGAGGGTTATAAGTGAGGAAGTAGCGAAACCAGGGAGTCAGCGCCCTTCTCAGATTACCATCCAGCGTGGCTTCGGAAGTGCCTCGGACTCGCTTCTCTTCTTCGGTCAATTGACTCATTCGCGCGGCGGCCTCTTCGCGCAATCTCTTCTCCGCAGATGCCAGGTCTTTTTCTTCTTTCATGACCGTGAACAGATGTTCCTGAGCGGCGCGGCTCTTTGCAATCATTTCATCGCTCGCGCCGTTGGCTCTGGCGATGAGCGCGCCTTGCATATAGAGTATCTCTTCGCCCGTAATGCCCGGACCCGCCATCAAGACTATGAATGCGACATCGCTCGATTTCGCGGCCACCATCGGCGCGATCATTCCTCCTTCGCTATGGCCTATGAGACCGATTCGCCGGGCGTCAATCTCTTTGCGCCCCTTGAGAAACTCTATGCCCGCAAGCGCGTCGCTTGCAAAATCTTCGCTCGTGGCCTTGCCGAAATCTCCTGTTGATTCGCCCACTCCCCGGTCGTCGACTCTGAGGACGGCTATCCCGCGCCGCGTCAGGTAATCGGCCAGCACGAGGAAGGGGCGATGGCCGAGCAATGCCTCGTCGCGGTCTTGCGGGCCTGAGCCTGTGATGAGCAGAACGGCCGGAAACGGCCCTTCCGCGCGAGGGAAAGTCAATGTGCCCGCAAGCTTCACTCCGGCTTCAGGGTTGTCGTAGACGACCTCTTCCTCATCGTATGGGTACGGCTTTTTCGGCTCCTGCGGCCTGCGCATTTCCGGCAATTTTTCATCCCGCTTCAAGGTCAGCGGCATCACCGCCCCGCCCTGCTTCCATTGCCCTGTGATCTCAGAGCCGTCCTCGCTCATCGTGCCTTCATAGCTTCCGCCCACGCTCTGCAATTCAAGAGAAACGAACCTGTCTTTATAAACAACTGAACTGACAGGTATCCCCCTGGCACCCTGGTCGAGGCTGTCGAGGCTTGCGGCGAACGAGCCATCCTGCGCCTTCGAGATTCTGAGCACGAGCCTCAGTTTGATAGCGCCCGTATCGAGCGCCCCCTGCCAGATGCCTTCCAGGGGCCGGGCAGAAGCGGCGGGTTTATCCTGTCCCGCCGCAACAGTCGCAAGCAGCGAGATGAAAATAAGCGATATGGATGATCGCGATAAGAAGCGATTTTTCATTTCAGACTCTCCCGTCATAAAATCGATCATTTGATTTCTACCACTAAAGCTCCTCGATTGGTAGTCATCACCGGCGGTCGCGCGGACTATCCTTAGATTTATCAACGCATAAGGGCGGCAGATCATAAAATTGACACTGCAATGAGCCTAATGTAGGATATTCACCGCTGGACCTCGTTTGCCCGCATAGGAGTCGTAGAGATGAAGCTCTGCCCTGTTTGCAAAAGAGAGTTGAAGGACCACCTGCTTTACTGCCCATTCGATGGGCAGGCGCTGGTCTCCAAGACTCAACAGGACAAGTTGATCGGCGCCGTCCTCGACGACAAATACCGCCTGGAGGAAAAGATCGGCGAAGGTGGAATGGGAAAGGTCTATCGCGCGACCCACATCCACATGGACAGCACGGTCGCGATCAAGGTGCTTCATCCTCACCTCTCTTCCGACCAGACGGCCCTTGAGCGGTTCCGCCGCGAAGCCCGCGCGGCGGCCTATATACGTCACCCTAATGCCATAGCTGTGACCGATTTCGGGGTGACAAAAGACACGGGCCTCGCTTATCTCGTCATGGAATTTCTCGAAGGCGTGGAACTGAGGGATAAGATCGAAAAGGAGAAGCAACTCGATTACGAAGAGAGTTTCCTCATAGTCCAGCAGACGTGTTCCGCCCTCCAGGTCGCGCATACGAAAGGCATAATCCATCGCGACCTCAAACCCGATAATATCTGGCTCATAAGCTCCGAAGACGGAATATATCGCGTCAAGGTGCTCGACTTCGGCATCGCCAAACTCAAAGCCACTGCCGAGATGAGCCAGCTCACGCAGCAGGGGATGATAATCGGCACGCCCTATTACATGTCGCCCGAGCAGTGTCGCGGTGAAGAGTTGGATGCTCGCTCGGATATTTACAGCCTCGGGGTGATACTCTATGAGATGATGACGGGGCAGGTTCCCTTTCAGGCATCGACTCCTGTAGGGGTCGTGCTCAAGCATGCCAACGAACCTCCCAAGCCATTGCGCGAGTTGCGCGGCGATATTCCCGAACAGGTCGAGCAAGTGATACTGCGCGCGCTCAATAAGAAGCGCGAAGACCGCCAGGAGTCGGCCATGCATCTGGCCCAGGAGTTCGAGTCTGCGCTCTATGCCGCAGGCATAGAGCTCAAGCTGCTTGGAACCCAAACACCTCAATCGCCTTTTTCTCTGACCCATCCGTTCGAGTCCTTCAAGACGCACTCTATCTCGGATACGAGCGCGTCCAGGCCCGAAGCCTCTACGCCGAGCGCGCCGAGTCAGTCCGTGCCCGGCGACTCGCGAGCCACTCCGCCTCAACAGGATATGTTGAATTTATACCAGCCACCGTCACTTATTGATTCTATAATTGGGAATAGACAGGCTCAGAAAAAACTGCTCTTAATCGCCGCCGCCGCCGTTTTCGTCGTTGTGCTTATAGTGGGCATCATCTGGCTGACAGGAGGATCCGAAACGCCGATCGATAACGGTAACGCCGCAGCTCGCGGCAACACCAATTCAACCCCTGACAAACCGCCGCTGCCGCCTTCCGGAATGGTCACTATCCCCGCAGGCAAATTCATCATGGGGAATAACAGCGCCGATGTGGAATTTGAAAAGCCCGAACGCCAGGAGACTGTAAAAGCCTTCTACATAGATCAGTATGAAGTGACTAACGAGCAGTATCTCAAGTTCGTCCAGGCTACAAACCATAAACCGCCTGGGACATGGCCGGATGGAAAATTCCCACCCGGCGAGGATAAGTATCCCGTCGGCGGCGTCAGTTGGTTCGATGCTCAGGCGTATGCCAAATGGGCCGAAAAGCGGCTTCCGACCGAAGTCGAGTGGGAGTACGCCGCGCGAGGAACCGATAAAAGGCTTTACCCCTGGGGTAATAGTTTCAGCCCCAGGAATGCGAATTCTCTGGAGACCAGAAAAAACAACCCGATGCCCATAGGCAGTTATTCTTCTGGAAAGAGTCCGTTCGAGGTCTATGATATGGCCGGGAATGTGGCTGAATGGACTGCTTCTGATGCTGTCGCCTACCCCAACAGCAATGCCAGGCCCGATGCGGGGAGGAAGGTCATACGCGGCGGTAGTTTCGCCCTTCCTCAAGCCCGCGCAAGGGTAACGGCTCGAATCTTCGCGCCGCCGTCCACTACGGAGAAATTCATCGGCTTCCGCTGCGCCAGAGATTTGCCTTAGACCGTAAAGATTGACTTTCAAGGGCGAAAAAAATATACTGGCCCCACTGAAGGTTTAGGGCCGGCTAATCGTGCGCGCGGCCACAGATTTATGTTTCAGCGAGTAGCCGAAGATTTACTCCGAGTCGATTTACGCAGATCGGCGATACGAAGCCCTCGAAAATCTCCGGCTCATTCAGCATCGCGAAGTAACCGAAGGGCGGCGAGCCAATCTGACGGACATGGACCTTTCGTAGTATGAAGAGTAAAATCAAGCCTACACCAACCGCCTGGTGTTTGCTGAAGCAAGTAAGCGCGGAGAATCATATTGGAGACCGTACTATGTTTCGCTATCTATCCCTGCTGTTAATTATTTTAGCTTTCACCTCCTCGGCCCTCGCTCTACAAAACCTGGAGGACGTAAAAATAGTACCGAAAGAGCGGCCTACTGTCCGAAGTCAGCCAAAAGGACCGACGAGAGCCAGAACGCGCACACGCGGAGTGCTCAATGGCGTGCTCTTCGTGCTCACCGATCCTCCCGGAGCCACGGTGCTTGTCAAAAACCGTCAAGGCGCTGTTGTCAAAAAGAGCTTGAGCGATCAAGAAGGTGAATTCCGCGTAGAAGTCCCCCCGGACACTTATAGTATAGAGGTCGCCTCGGATAATTATTCGCCTGAAACCAAGAAAGGCATAACGATCAAATCGGCGCAGCCGGCCATCGAACGAATAGCTCTGACCCCGACTGTCGGCTCGATCATCATAGGCCCGGCCGAGCCTGGTATGAACATCCTTATAGATCGAAAGAAGCCCGCCAAAGTCAACGTAATGGCCGAGAAGAACCAGATCGAAATCAATGATATTCCGGTAGGTTCTCACACCCTCAGCATCACGCATCCTGATATAGTCGATTGGCAAACCGAAATAAAGGTCGAAGGAGGCTCGACGACTTACCTGACGATCAAATTCCAGCCCGCGCTTGTCAATCTGGTTGTGAAAAGCGAACCCGGAGCCACCGTTTACGTCGATGAAAGCCCCAAAGGCCGCGTGACGGAAAATGGAGAGGTACGGATTCCCGACATCAAACTGGGGCAGCATACTATCAGAGCGGAGAAGGACGGATATGAATCGGAAAAGCGGACCCTGACCCTTAAAGCGAGCGATGCATTGGCGGGCGATAAGTTAGTGGAGATGAAGCTTTCTCTGAGAGATTTTTCCCCGGAATTTGCGGACTACTTTATAGGGGGTGCCGGGTCTTGGGAAGCGCCCTCTAGCTGGCAGGTGAAGCCCGGCAAGATGGTTGTAAACGGCGATGGAACAGGATTCGTTCGGGGCATGACTTACAAAGACTTCAAGATGGTATTCGATATCAGCTTCGCCAACAACAAAGGGGCCGTATGGATAGTGCGCGCCCGCGACAGCCGGAATTACTATATGTTTCAACTCTCCGGCCCGAAAGCGGCCAACCCGAAAACCTTCAAGAGCTATATATGCCAAAACGGCCAGATCAAGCTTATCAAGCCACCCGAACTCGTGGTCGAGGATCTGAGCCGACGTGACGACTCATTCACCATAACCATCGAAGCCAAAGGGCCAGTGATAAGGCATTTCATTCAAGTCAAAAGCGCTCCCAGCCCCGATGGTCCTCAGCCGTTGAGCACCGTCTCAGACGGCAACTTTTCCTACGGCAAAGTCGGGTTCGGGACGAAGGATGATGAAGAGTATATCGTTCACTTTATAAACGTCGTTCCCGACAAGCAAAGCTGATTTCAGCAGCCCGCCGGCAGCGTCCGTTGTCAGTGGTCATAAAGATTTCTTTCTTACGTGGTCGGTTGCGCCTCCTTCAAAGTCCTGCCTGAAAGCAAAAACGGACGAAGGACGACGGGGGTGCGGTTCCCAAAAATCGGTCGTAATCCTCCCAACGGCAGTTG
>JAKEHD010000120.1 GCA_022615215.1 Blastocatellia bacterium | reverse complement strand
CTCAGGAATGAAAAGCGGCGTCTGGGCCGCCGCACTCCAAATAAAGGCTCCTTACCCTCAAGCCCCGATGAATAGTTTCAATCCTTGCCGCGCTGAGTATATATTGGGGCGAACTGTCGGTTGTGGAGGATAATCTGGTAGCGAGCGCAATGGTAAGATTCAAGCAGACCCTGGAGCTATACGAGATAAAGGAAGCAACCGAGTCTGATCTACAACTGAGATCACTGGAGCTTGCGCATAGCTGCCGGGACTCGTTAGCGAGAGGATGGGGCTATGATAGATGAGAAGCAAAGTGAAAGAGGCGTTTCAAAATATCTTATCAAAATATCTTATTACTCCGACCCCTGCGCCATTGCCTGAACATGCTCTGACGATGCGTAGACTTCAAGAATAGCCGATAGCGAATGTTGCACGAAGTCGACTCTTATTTCGCTCGCGTATAAACTCTGACGCAATCCGCCGATGGCGAATTCCGGGTTTGGAAGCAGAGAGGCATCGCGCTCCTGAATCACAAGCCGGTCCATGAACTTGTGTTTGCGGGCAAGAGGTGATTTGACCCGGAATGGTTTAGATATTAAGCTAAAGGAGTTCGGGAGCGACCTATATGGCTAAGACGTTGTCAGATTACAGGATGGATAAAAGTGCGCTGTCGGTCTCCTCTTTATTTGAAGAGTCGGATGAAAAGGAATACTGGCTCTCCAAGACGCCTGATGAGCGGCTCGAAGCCCTGGAAATGATGCGGCAAATTATTTATGGCTATGACGACTCGACTGCCCCCAGACTTCAAAGAGTTCTTGAAATTGCTCAACGCCAACCGGGTTGAGTACCTCCTCATCGGTGGCTATGCCGTAGGCTATCATGGCTACCCGCGAGCCACTGTCGATATGGATGTTTGGGTTTCGATACATCCAGACAACGCCGAAAAAGTTGTCAGGGTTCTTACTGAATTTGGGTTTCATTCGCCGGAATTGACCGATAGTCTCTTCCTGGAAGCAGATCGAATAGTACGAATGGGTCTGCCTCCACTCAGAATCGAAGTAACCACAACAATATCAGGTGTGGATTTTGAAGAATGTTTTGCCAATCGGATCATCGATAATATCGACGGAGTGATGGTTAATCTGATAAGCCTGGAACACCTGAAAATCAATAAGAAAGCAACCGGCAGAGCCAAAGATATAAATGACCTGGAACACCTGCCTTGAAGCCGAGCGGACAGGCCATGTTTTATCGAAAGCCGCTGATCATTCCGACCCCTGCGCCGTTGCCTGAACATGCTCTGACAATGCGTAGACTTCAAGAATAGCCGATAGCGAATGTTGCACGAAGTCGACTCTTATTTCGCTCGCGTATAAACTCTGGCGCAATCCGCCGATGGCGAATTCCGGGTTTGGAAGCAGAGACGCATCGCGCTCTTGAATTACAAGCCGGTCCAGAAAGTTGAATCCGCGCGTGAGCGATTCTTGAAAACGATGGCGGCGTTTCGTGTCGCCCAATAAAGCCGCAAGCCTTTCGCCTGCCGCTATGCCTTCCAGATACAGCGCCGTAGTGTAACCGGGCGTGTCCGATTGATGGTCGTTGATGAAAGCCCCTGTCTTCTCTTGCTGATACCGTAGAACCCAATCGCCGATCTCGAATACGAAATCCGCGAACGAAGCATCGCCCGTTGCGTGCCACCACGCACAGAAGGCTTGCATCATCCACGAAACCTGCCCGAAATTTCGTTTGTGTCGAAAGCGGTGCCTGTAATACTTGAATGCCCTGTCGAGCTTGCTCTCTTCCATCTCCGTGACGCCGGCGCGATATGCTTCGGCGAGCGCGAGCAGCGCCTGTCCCGGAAAGTAATCCTGATATGCATCGGGGCTATCTGCGGGCGGGCGGTGAGTCGCAATGCGCCCGTGTCTGTTTACGGCCGACCACAGAGTCGCTGAAAGGTTCGAAGCCAATGCGCGGCGGCTGTCATCCGCAGCAAGCTGGCATAGCGCAAGTAACAGAAAAGAAATCTCCGAAATCGAAGGCGCGTCGTCTCCCTCTTCCAACCACGAGCCGTTTTCATCTTCTCGAACCGCTCTCAGATGGAAAGCTATAATTTTATCGCGGGCATCTTTTAACTCGGACCCTCCCAAGAATTTGTAAGCGCGAGCAAGAACCCATGCGCCGTGAGCGAGCCTCGGCGCGGAGATGCCTTGATAGAGTCTGTTCTGAAAAGGCTCATATCTGAGATAGAGAGAGCCGTCGGCTTGCTGTTGCCGTATGAGATATTTCACATGCAATTTCGCCCTCGCGTCGAGCGATGCATCGAGACCGCCTGAGTTCGATGCCTGCGGAAATGCGCCTTCAAGTATTTTTATCCCTTCCGCATCGGCGAGCCATGTGGCGCAATCGAAGCGGCACCAATTGTAAGGCGGCCGTGTGATACCGGCTTTATCTATCACCTCTGCGACAAACTCCGAAGCGTTGAGATTATGAGCTACGGCTACGAAAGGAAGCAGCAAACCTATGCGCCTGTTCTGATAAACCATCAGGGCTTGCTGACCGTGACGTAGGGGCGACGTAACTTCTTCAGGCGAGTAACTGCCCAACTCCAGAGGATTGAATAGAAGCGAAACGGTGACAGCCACATGGTTCGCAATCCTGTCGGCCGATTCGATTGCGAACCTTTCGTCCTTGAGAGCGGCAAGGGTCAGCTTTCGAATCTCTTCGTCGAGATTCTTGATGACCGCACCCATGCAGCCGCGAATCTGCCCTTGAATATAAACCGTCACATAAAGCGAATCCAGATCAGGGGGAAGAAGATCATCGGGCAGTGGAGACGTGGCTTCTTCGATGTCGAGCAGGTGCGCGATGGCGATGTCGCGCGCACGCGATGCGACAGGCCCGCAGACCGACTGGTCCTTGTGCCATAAAGTTCGCTCTTCGAGCGGAACGCCTGACGGTTGCCACGATGCTTCCGGCTCGATCTCTTTCGAGACCTCGTGACGGTATATCACATAAGGCTCGAAGGAGAGCAACTGACCGTTCCTTTTGCGCGCGTGTTGAAATTGCTGCCACTCGTTAGCGATGCCCGGCATCCTCGGCAGAGCGCCGCCCATACGATGTGGCCGCTCGCGGCTGCATACGACGATTCCATAGCGGTCGTTGTCGAGTTGTCCGACTGTGCATTCTTCGAGCGCGGAAAAAAAGGTGACGGCCATAAGGCTGCTTTCAATTACTCGTATGCCTTCATCGCCGCGCGGAAGTTCACGCGCGGTCCTCAGACACGCTCTTACGATGTCTTCTGCCGGGGACCATCCATCTTCTCCAGGAAAATGCCAGAACCCGTCGCGCGCATGCCTTCGATAGATGTTCTCGCGAGACCTTATGCTGACCCATACTCCGCCCGCAGAATCATAATTCGCATCCAGCCGCGCGGGCGGCCGCAGCAGCTTGCCCGATTCGAGATAATTCATCAAGACCTCGCGGGCGAGATGCGCCGGATGCAGTCCCTCAGCAGCATGGCTCGAACTCCATTCGAATTCGGGAAACCATTTCGAGGGATTACGCAAAGGAACCTGCTCTCCTTCCATCCTCGTCATGAAATCTTCCCAGATGTCGTAGACGGCTTCCATGTGATAGCCTCGCTCCTGCATCAGAGCGTAGCCGCCGTACCAGCCGAATCGCACGAGCGCCACCGCGCCTTCCACTCTGAGTCCCGCTTCTTCGAGCACACGGCAACCCTCTTCTACCGACATGCCTGAGCTTATGGAATCGTCGATTAGAATGATCGGCTCTTCGGGGTCGATCTCTCCTTCGATCAATTTCAGCGAGCCATGTTTTTTTCGCTCTTTGCGAACGAGCAAGCCTCGAAAGCGTCCCTCCGATTGCAGTACGCAGGATTCGAGTATAGGCACTCCCGTGAGGCCGTAAGTGGCGAGTTGCTTGCCGTCGAAGCGTTTGAGAAGTTCGAGCATGCAACGCCCGGCCCGTTCCGCGCCTCTCGGACTTAAAGTGACCGACAGGGAATCGAGCATCCATCTTGCCTCTGTGCCGTCGCGCGAAAGCACAGGCTGATCGGGTGTGCGATAGAGTATTCCTCGTTTCAAGAGGAGTTCTAAAAGTTCGGCTCTCTCCGAATGGAATCGTTCCGGTAACGAGGAGAGAGTAACGGATAGGGCTTCACGCAACTTCGGTTCTCCCAATCGACGCGCAGGGCGTCTGGACTGATTTAGAGTATGTTCGGAAATAGCTTTTTGCCGCTTTCGGCACGCAGTGTTTATCAACCACAGATAACACAGATAACACAGATAATATCTGAGAAATCTGTGTAATCAGTGGTCGGTTATCCGCCCGGCAATCCACATGGGCGCAGGTTTCGAATTTCCAAACGCGCTCTTAAAAATATGAATTCTCCGGCAGCGCCAGGCTGAGATAGCGGCCGTCGAGAAATATAATCAGGTTCTTCTCAAGAAAATCGTTCAACGCATCTTCAACCTCGGCTTCGTTATCGAAGTGCGCCGTTATGTCGCTGCGGGTCCGGGCGTCTGCACAGTATTCATAGAGCGCTGCCGCGTCATCGCAATATGTAAACCTGCGGGTCGGGCGACTGCGGCCATCATCTATCACTATCTGGGACCAGGATTTGCGATAGCGAAGGAACGGGACGCGCGGACGTTTCCAGCTTTCCTGCCAGTAAGCCACAAGGGTGAATATCTCATCGTATTGCCCGTCAGCGACGGTGTTTCCCATTTCATGATCGAAATAGTAAGAGACACGTTCGAGATTGAAGCGGTCCTTGGGGAATATGTACTGATAGCAGGCGGCAGGGCGCAGGCGCGAGATCGATTGCGCCTCCGGCTCGAAGAACATAGGCGAGCCGCGATCTGCTCGCGCCTTGACGATGGCATAAGGCGGCTGAAGGTGCGCTATTTTGGAAATCACTTCGCATTGCAACCTGTAATCTTCGACCGTCTCGCCCGGAAACCTCACGAGGATGTTATAAAAATTGTGAATGCCATAATAGGTACACCACTTTATCAACTCCAGATTTCGCATGCCGGTCGTGTGCTTTCTCATGATCTTCAGGATGTTTGTGGAGAGGCTCTCCACCCCCGGCTGCACCGAAAAAAGTCCGCCCTTGCGCATATCGCGGAGTTGAGAGCGCGATATGCTCGGACGAACTTCATAGTGGATGCGAAGATCGGTGTTTGCTTCCGCGAGCCGCCCGAACAGATCAGTCGCATACTCGGGGGCCAGAATGTTGTCTATGGCGTTGAAATGAAATATTCCGTAGCGGCGTGACAGGGCTTCGAGTTGCTCGATGACGTTAGCGGCATCTTTCGCCCTGAATTCCATCCCTGAACGATTCAGCCCGCAAAATGTGCAGTGGTTCTTCATGCCCCACCAGCAGCCGCGAGCCGTCTCTATGGGGAGCAGCGTTTCTCTGGCTCCTTCGTAATTTTCATACCTGCTCTCTTTGCGGGCGTAAAAATATTCGTCGAAATCGGGAACGGGCGTCGAGTTCATATCGGAGAAATTGGGCGCTCGGCCTTCGAAGATCACTTCGCCATTGTCTCGCCGCATAATTCCCCGCAGTCCGCTGAGGGACTCCCCCTTGTAGAGGCGGCGGACCATGTCGGGAAAAGAGAGTTCGGCATCGCCGCAGTGGAGATAATCGACCTGCGGGCAATTGCGCATGACTTCATCGGCTATGTCATCTTCAAACCCCGCCCCGCCGCAGATGATCGGTATATCGGGGTATCGCTTCTTGAGAGCTTTGGCGAGCGATGCGCTTGCGAGCAGTTGTTGGAAGACGACCGAAAAGCCTATCAACCCGAAGCGGCTCCAATCTATCGAATCGACGCAGAAATCTATGAACGAAGGTGCCGCCTCGCTGCGTATGCGCCGAATGTCGTCAATCGTGCAATCGGCCCGCTCACAGATGGCCCGGAAGACCCGTTCATAAGTCTCGAAGTATTCTCTATCGTCGGATTCAACCTCGTCGCCGAAAGCGGTCCCTGTCCATATCCATTCGCCAACCATGCTGGGCCAAACATCGGCTATGGCCTCATTGATGCGCCAGCCGATATGCGTGCCGAAATACATGAAGAGCGAAAACGGCTGGACGGGTATGCCCGCGCGCTCAAGGGTCGGCCTCAGCAAAGCGAGTTGAAAGGACGGGAAGCGCCCCGAAAGCGTCGGCATGCTTACGAGTGCTACAGGTTTTAATTCATTCTCCATAGCGCCACCTTAAAAATCCGCTTATCGCCAGTCGGCACCCCTCGATGTTCGAGCATCGGCCGTGACAGGTAAAATCACCGGCGCTTGCTTTCGAAACAGGAACTGCCCCGCATCCGCTCGCGGCAGCGGGGCGCGATTCCTGGCTTCGTTTTATATGCGGATCAGGTCAGTGCCGGTTCTTCAAGCCGGGTTAGTATTTCTCAGGTTTGATTTCCGGCGCAACTTCCGTGACGACCTCCGGCCGCACCTTGGGCTTGGTCTCGGGCGCGACTTCGGTTATTACTTCAGGCGCAACTTCTGTGACGACCTCAGGTCGCGGTTTCTTCTCAGGTTTGATTTCCGGCGCAATCTCCGTGACGACCTCGGGCGCGATTTCGGTCACGATTTCGGGCTTGATCTCAGGTTTGATTTCCGGCGCAACCTCAGTGATGACCTCAGGCGCGATTTCGGTCACGATTTCAGGCTTGATCTCAGGTTTGATTTCAGGCGCGACTTCTGTGACGACTTCAGGGCGCGGTTTTTTATAAGGGTCGGTTTCTGGTGCAACCTCGGTCACGACTTCCGGGCGGGGTTTGGGTTTGGTCTCAGGCGCGACCTCGGTGATGATTTCAGGCGCGACCTCTGTCACAACTTCCGGCTTGATCTTGGGTTCATCCGCGAGATTGATTTCACTCGCGCGCTGTAAAACTATCTCTGGACGCACATCGGGGAAAGTCGAAGGACGGGATTGTCGATCATTGTAGTCTGTTGTCATCGCTATATTCTCCTGAAGATGGAAAGATTTTCTCTGGCCTTCTGTTTCCGAATTCGTTTCACTCATTCATTCGAGCGAGGCGGAAACGACGGGCTCCTTGCTTGTCAAATTACAGATGGATAACATCCGATTTTGTAAAACCGATCTCGGTTGGAGAGCGGGTTGATCCTGCGAACCGGCTCGGGGTTTCGCGGCATCAACTGGTGGCAACGAGTCACTACTACGCTCCCCAGCCATAACCCACCCGCCAATATATGTTCTAGTGCGCGCGCAAGTCAAGGTTAGAAGAGAAATTTCTGTGATTTTTGATTCACAATCCTGATTCAGGGGCTGTCAGGCTGTTCCTCGCGCGGTTTCGCCGTCGGGCTTTACAAACCAGCCGCTGATCGTCAATCGGGCGCGTTGTCCGGCGCATGGCTTCACCGGGTCTATGAAGTGTGTGGTCTTTGCTGCAACGTCGAAGATGACCAGGCTGCTGTACTGAGGCTCTATCACCGTGACTCTGCCCTGCGGGTCTATCATGTGCAGCAAGCCGCCAAAACGGCGCTCCCAATCCGGCGAGAGATAAAACACGAAGCTGAGGCGCTTGTTTTTGACATCATCCGTATGGGAACCGAGAAAATCGCCCGCCTTGTAGGAATATGCGTTGATGAGGGGGACGGGTCCGAATTCAAACCCTGATAGCTCTTCGAAGAATATCTTGAAATTACGGTCCCTGAGCGCAGAGAGGAAACGCTGAAACAACACTTTATTCGAACCGGGGCGGGACTCATCGACTGCGCCTGCGTAATCGCTGAATCTATAAAAGCGTGTTCGCTCTTCAGCTTCAAGCCAGGTTTCCTCGGGCACATCGGAGATATTTCCGTGCCGGTAGGCATTCGAATACAGTCCGTAGACCGATTTGAACCGTGCCTCGCGTGACAAAAAGCGGCTGAGGGACTCAGCCACTTCGTCGAGTAAAAAATCATTCATCACCAGTAGGCGAGCGGGGTGAGATGTAAAAGCCCTGTGACAGGATTCTATAAAATCATTCTGAAGGTATTGAGGCTGAATCCAATCATCGAGCCACGCCTGATCGATCATAGCGCCACGCCTCCTTTCTTACCGGCGTATGATAGCACACAAGGCTGACTCGGATCATGGCCGATGTTCGAGCTTGCGCCCGGTTATTTCATTTCATCCCGCGCGCGGTATAGTAAAAGATCACCCTGCGTCCAGTTCTCGCATCGCGCATTTACTCATACCTGAGCGCGCGGCCGGGGTCGACTCTGGCCGCGCGCCGGGCCGGAAAATAACCCGCAAGCAGACCTGCCGATGCAAGCAGCAGCGACACGCCGCCCAGTACGAAGAGGTCGACCCCGCTCACTCCGAAAAGCAGGCTCTTGAGAATTTGCGAAACGGCCAGCGCAAGGGGCAATCCAAGGGCTACGCCTACAAGCGCGAGCTTCAAACCCTGCGCGGCTATCATCCTTACCACATCGCCCGCCTCGGCACCGAGGGCGATTCTTATTCCGATCTCGCGCGTGCGACGGCTGGCCGAATAAGAGATGACGCTGTAGATGCCCACGCTTGCGATCAACATGGCAAGCACGCCGAACCCTAAAGCGAGCGAGGCTCCCATCTTTTGACCCCATAGCGCATAGCTCAGATGTTCCTGCATGGTTTTAACACCGTATAGAGGCATCTTCTCATCAATCGCTTTCACTTCCTGACGGATGAGAGAGACGATGCTTCGCCCCTCGCCCGCCGTGCGCACGAGCAGAGTCATTTGAGAGTTGTGGCTTTGCGTCAGCGGGTAATATATGAAGGGCCTGGGACTCTCCCGCAGAGAGCGATACTTGCCGTCACGCGCGACCCCTATCACTTCCGTGTCGGCCCGGCTGTCTCTGCCTATGCCGAATCGCTTGCCGACAGGGTTTTCGCCCGGCCAGAGTCTTCGCGCGAGCGACTCATTGATTATGGCCACAGGTTGAGTCTCTCTCTGATCTAATTCAGTGAAGTCGCGCCCCTGTAACAGAGGAATCCGCATCGTCTCAAAGTATTTGGGGCTTACGGTATTAACGAGCGCGGAAAGCCCTTCTCCGGGCGAGAGCGATCGTCCTTCCGCAATGACCGGGCCGGTCGAGCTTGAACTGTCGCCAAGCGGAAGCTCGTTGGCAAGCGAAGCCGCCTCGACTTCGGGCAGAGCTTCGACGCGCTCGACCGTCTGGCGATAGAACTGCTGGCCCTGGTCGCGCGTGTATCCGAGGAGGCCCGGAGTCATGGTCATCGCCATCGTGTTTTCGGCCCTGAAACCGGGGTCTGCGGTTTTCGCGTTCTGAAAACTTTTGATGAAAAGCCCCCCCGCCGCCAGTATGACGAAAGACAAAGTGACCTGAGATACGACCAGAATATTGCGCAGACTGAACCGGCGCGAACGTCCCATCGCGCCCGATTCGCCCTTCAGCACGGGCACCAGATCCGGTTTCGACGATTGGAGCGCGGGAGCGAGGCCGAAGACTATGCCCGTTGCGACCGATACGATGAAGGTGAAAGTTATAACGGATGCGTCGGGCGAAAAATCGATTGCGATGCGGTAGGGAATCACCGGGATGAAAAGCTGCATAAGGTCCGAAGTCCATAACGACATCATAAGCCCCAGCCCGCCGCCGATAATCGCGAGCACAAGGCTTTCGGTGAGCAGTTGCCGGATGATTCGCCAACGCCTGGCTCCGAGGGCGAGACGTATGCCTATCTCCCTGCGCCTTGCCATGCCGCGAGCGAGCAGGAGGTTGGCCACGTTTGCGCAGACTATAAGCAGGATGACGCCCACTACTGCCATAGCCATGCCTGACCCCATCGTAATAGCGGTTGCTGCATCATCGAACCGGCCTTCGGTTTCTGGAAGGACGGCCACACGTATATCTTTGCCTCGGTTGCCGAGTTCTTCGGGATACGCCTGTTCGAGTTGGCGAGCGATGGCGGTCATGTTGCTTGCGGCCTGCTCGCGCGAGACTCCCGCCTTCAGCCTGCCCATTATTTCAAACCAGTGAGACCCGCGAGAGTTGAGACGGTCGCTTCCGGGATGCATCTGCGATTGCATCATCATAGGAACCCAGAAGTCCATTCCAAGTCCCCACTTCGTCCCTTGAAAATTTTCGGGCGCGACGCCTATCACTGTGAAAGAGTTGCCATTTAGAAATACCGTTTTACCCGCGATGGCAGGGTCCGCGCTGAAGCGGTTCTGCCAGAGGTTATGGCTGAGGACCACGACCGGATGCGAGCCGGGCGTGCGGTCTTCTTCGGGCAGAAAGGCGCGGCCGAGCGCGGGGCGGACCCTCAGCACGTCGAAGTAGTTGCCGCTCACCATCTGGCCCCATACGATATCGTTACCCTCTCCGGTCCCGAAGACGGCCTGAACGAGCACATTCGCGATCAACCCGTCGAAGACCTCACTACTGCGATCTCTGTAATCGACGTAGTCAGGATATGAAAAACTGTCGGAGCGGGAACCGCTCGCTTCGACCTCGAAGGGAATGACGAGCCGTTCGGGTTCTTCGACGCCTGCAAGGGGGCTTATGATGAAGGCTTTTACGCCGCTGAACATCGCGCTGTTTACGCCTATGCCCAGTGCGAGAGTGAGCGCCGCCACAGCGGTGAATCCGGGATTCTTGGCAAGCAAACGAATGCCGTATCGTAAATCTTGAAATAGGTTATTCATAGTCCTTTGTCCTTTGTCCGTCGTCGGTTGCCCTGTAGAATGCCTTGCGCCTTCCACTGTCAAGGTCTCGTCAAAAGCAAATATAACAACGGACCACTGACGGAAGCGAACATAGGAGCGACCACGCGATTACGCGACCACGCGATTACGCGACCACGCTCCGCTGCCGGACAACGGACGAATCATTCATTCATATCGAAGCGCCACCATAGGGTCTACGCGAGTGGCGCGGCGCGCAGGGATGTAGCAGGCCGCGAGCGCCACTGCGCCCAATAACAAAGAGACGCCCGCATAAGTCAGGAAATCGGTCGTGCTGATGCCGAACAGGAAACTCGAAAGGAAGCGCGTCAATGCGAACGCTCCCACGAGGCCGAGGCCAACGCCAATCGCAACGAGTAGCGCGCCTTCTCCGACGATCATCTTCAGAATATCGCGCTCTCTAGCGCCGAGCGCCATGCGCACCCCTATCTCATGCGTGCGCTGGCCTGTCGTAAAGCTTATGAGACCGTATATCCCTATTGCCGCAAGCACGAGGGCGAGGGCCGCAAACAGGCCGAGCAGAAACAATTGAAAGCGCCTCTCCGCGAGAGAATTCGAGATCAGTTCGTCTATCGTCGAGATGGTCTCGAAGGCTATATCCTTGTTCATAGACCATATAGATGATTTGATGGTGGGCAGCGCCGTTTGCGGATCGGAGGTCGTGCGCGCGACAAAGAGCATAGAGCCGAAAGCGTTCTGCCGGTGAGGCATGAAGAGTTGAGGTTTCGGCTCGCTATCGAGCCCTGTATGGCGCACGTCGCCGACTACGCCTATGATTTCGCGCACGACGCGCGGGCCGAAGCGAACGGAGACTTTTTTGCCTATAACATCTTCACCCGGCCAGTAACGGCGGGCCATCGTTTCGTTTATCAAGGCGACCTGCGCGGAGTCCTGATTGTCGAACCTCGTAAAAGCGCGGCCTTGCAGAAGCGGAATGCCCATGACCTTGAAGTAATCTTCTGTCGCCATAGCGACGTAGGTAATAGGCTCCTGACCGGGAGCGGGCTCGGGACGGCCTTCGATTATGAAAGACGTATCGATATAGTGACCGTCCTGCTCGAATGGAAACGTGGAGACGGCGGCCGCCGATTCCACTCCCGGAAGGTGTACTATCTTCTCTATGGTCTCTTCGAAGAAAGCCGCCCTCCGCTCGGGCGTCCGGTACAGGCCCCATACGTGTACTTGCAGGGCGACGACCTTTTCCGTCGCAAATCCCGGATCGACCTGAAGGAGGCTCATGAAACTGCGTATAAGCAGCCCTGCTCCTATCAAGAGCACGAGCGCGAGGGCAAGTTCAACGACCACCAGTGCGTTGCGCAATCGCAGGCGCGCAACACCCGCTGTGGCCGAGCGGCCGCCTTCTTTCAGAGATTCCTGAAGATCGGGTTTTGAAAAATAGAGCGCAGGCGCGAGACCGAAAATCAAGGCTGTGAGCGCCGAAACTCCGAGGGCGAAACCCATCACGCGGCCGTCGACGGAGACCAAATGAAAACGAGGGAGGTTGCCGGGATTGAGCGCGAGTATAAGGTCTACAGACCAGACGGCCAGCAGTATGCCGACGCCCCCGCCAAGTATCGCAAGGAAAAGGCTCTCGGTGAACAACTGACGAATCAGGCGGTGGCGAGCGGCCCCGAGTGCTGCGCGAATCGCAAGCTCACGCTCTCTTTCAGCCCCCCTGACCAGCAAGAGGTTTGCGACGTTGGCGCAGGCTATAAGCAGCACGAAGCCCACAGCGCCGAGCAGAACGAGCATGGCGGGCCGCACATGACCGAACATCTGTTCCGGCAGAGGCACGACCGTAGCCCTGTTCATTTCAGCATTGGTCCGGGGATATTCCTGCGCGAGGCGCGAAGCGATTCCATTCATATCATCGCGGGCCTGCTGTAGAGTCGCTTCGGGTTTCAGCTTCGTTATGACATTCATGTATGTGGCCCCGCGCATTCGTTTGTCCTGTTCGGTCGTCACCCTCGGCGCCCATGTCTCTTTATCGGCGGGGAACTGGAATTCGGGAGGCATCACGCCCACGACTGTGGTGGGCTGCCCATCGAGCGAAAGTTTCTGTCCGACCAGATTCGGGTCCGCGCCGAAGCGGCGCTGCCAGAGACCGTAGCTGATGACGACGACATTCGAGTTGCCTGCCTGATGCTCTTCGGTAAGAAAGGTGCGCCCGTATAGAGCATTCACTCCGAGTATTTGAAAGAAGCCTTCCGACACGAGCCAGCAGGAGATGGCTTCGGGTTCGCCCCGGCCCGTGAGGTCTAGACTGAAAGGCTCGGCTGCGGCCATCTGCTCGAACGATTGATTCTGCTCCCGCCAGTCGAGAAAATTCGCGGGCGAAACATCGTCGCGCTCGACCCCAGTCACCGTGTTATGTTGCCAGACAGTCATTATGCGGTCGGCGTCTCTATAAGGCAGCGGGCGGAGCAATACGCCGTTGACCACGCTGAAGATGGCTGTGTTTGCGCCTATCCCGAGCGCAAGGGTCAGCACGGCGATGGCGGTAAAGCCGGGCTTCTTCCACAGTATGCGAATGCCGTAGCGCAGGTCTTGTAACAGATTATACATGGTCAGTTCTCCTTTGCCGGTTGCTTAATATGTCCGTCGTCCGTTGCCCTGTAGAAGGCCTTGCGCCTTCCACTGTCGAGGTCTCATTCAAAAGCAAATATAACGACGGACCACTGACGAATAGAGTCATTCCATAGACATCACGATCAGCGTCACATCGTCTTGAAAATGCCCGTCGCTGAAAAAGGTTACGACCTGAAGTATTTTCTCCTGCAATCGGGAAGCGCCGAGCCGTGAGTTTTCTAAAATCAGATCGATCAGGCGCTCTTCGCCGAACTCTTCGCCTTCGTGATTTCTCGCTTCGGTCAAACCGTCTGTGAACAGAATGACGCGGTCGCCTGAGCGGAGAGCGATCTCACGCTGCTCATAAGCCCATTCGGGGAACGGGCCAAGCACAGCGCCGCCTTCTTCGAGGCGAACTATCGAGCCATCCCTGCGCGCGAGAACAGGCGCATTGTGGCCTGCGTTCGAGTAGACGAGCCTGCGGTTTTCAGCGTCGAGCAGGCAATAGAAAAATGTTATGAATTTGTCGGAAGCCGTGTTGCTCGATATTATCCGATTCACTCTGGAGCATAACTCTTCGGGCTGAACATCTTCCGATGCGCAGGCGCGGACTGCGGCCTGCACGTTCGACATAAGCAATGCGGCAGGCATCCCTTTGCCCGAAACGTCTGCTACGGCGAGCGCGGCTTTGTCGTGCGAGAACTTCAGCACATCGAAATAATCGCCGCTTACGACGCGCGCCGGACGCCAGGAGCCCGAAATCTCGCAGCCGCGAACCTGCGGAATCGCGTTCGGCAGCAGACCTTTTTGTATCTCTCTCGCTTCTTCGACCTCCCGGTCGTGCCCGCGCAAACGCAGACCGCTTATGCCGCGTCCGACCATCTCGGCTGCGGCGATCAAGAACTCTTTTTCCTCCGTATCGGGTTCCGCGCCCGTTAGCTTGCCGACGGAGATTACCGACCCTATCAATTCGCCTTTGAGTATGATCGGCGCTATGAGAAGGAAGATTTCCTTATATCTATGGCCTTCCGCTTGAGAGATATTCGAGCTTTCATCGTCCGTGATATTGAGAAAGCGTTTATCGCGACCGAGCATCGAGGCGATTCGGGTTTCATCGATAAAGCCGACTCTGGCCATAGTCTCCATAGCCTCTTCGCCGGAGTTGCGCATGAGGATTGCGACCGGGCGGCCCTGCAATGCCCGGTTTACGCGCTCTGCAACCATGCCCGCCAGGCTTTGAAGGTCCGGGGCGCAAGCTATGTCCTGACCGAGCGCCTTCATCTCCGCTGCCAGCCGCCGCTTCTTTCGCAGGTCGCGGCCGCGCGCGATCTGTGTGCGCAGGGTGGCGAGAAGTTGAGCGTTCTCCCAGGGCTTCTGTACGAAGTCGCGCACGCCTCGGCGCATGGCTTCTACTGCAAGGTCTATCGTGCCCCAGGCAGTCATCACGACTATTGGAAGCGTGCTGTCGAGGTCGCGAACGCGGGTCAGCAGGTCGAGTCCTTCCCGGCCTGATGTAGTGTCGCGGGCATAGTTGAGGTCCATCAACAAGAGATCGAAATCGTGTGCCTTCAGAGCTTCGAGCACGGCTGCGGGCGAGGTCACGGCTTCGGTCTGGAACCCTTCTCCTTTGAGAAGAAGACGGAGCGCCGCCAACACATCGGGTTGATCGTCAGCGATCAGAGTTCGTGGAAATGTAGAATCTGATATTTCAGTCATCATCACTCTTCACCCTCACCGTGATGAATCACTCTCCGTAAATGCGCAACGTCGTGATGCCATGCAAGCCTTTATAACCAATCAGCGTGCCATTCCTGGAGCGCAGCTTAAACCATTGAATTATATGGTCAGGGCAGGGAAGAGGACTGAACTGAAAAAGTTTTTCTGTTCGGTTGTGGGAAGGGCGATTCTCAGAATCGCTAACGGGAATGCGATAAGGCTTGAATCGCGGGATTGCTCGATTTTTTGCAGAGATTCCTCCTCACTCGCTCTCTTCGCATCAGAAAGAGTACTTCAGGCCGGCATAGAAGTTAATCCCCGGCATGTCCGTCCCCGAACCGTGTACGCGGTAGTTGCGGTCGAGCAGGTTCATCACGCCGACGTTGATGGTCGTCCTCTCGTCGACCCGCAGCCCGCCGCGAGCGTTCATCGAAAAGAAACCGGGGTTGGTCAGGTACAGGGGTACGCGGCTGTCCTCGCCTGTGACGGGCACGCCGTTTATCATCGCGCCGATAGGCAATACCCGGTCGAGTATCTGCCCGACTGTCTCACCCGTCGGGGTGAATACGTCATCGGCGGTTCCCTTCAGGCCGTCGGGTCCGGCTTGAATGAACAGGCTTACGGAATCGCTTAGGAAGAAGTCCGTAATGTCGCGGCGGCGTCGAGCGGCTCCGATCCTTTCGTCGGTCAGGTCTCCGCCGCTCAAGCGTTCCTGTCGGCCTATGAGGTTGCCGCTCAATTCAACCCAGTACCTGCTGCCGACCGGCTGGTAACGCAAAGCGAGAAAGCCCTGTTGCGGCGGCAACCGCCTCACGAATCGATTCGGATTCAACTCTCGTCCGACAAGATATGTATAGTTCCCTTCCGCAGACAATCTCGACGTGATAGCGTGGCTGAACAGCGATTCGACGCCGTAATAACGCGCTTGCCCGTCGTTGACGAAAGCTTTGACTGCGCGCGGGTCAAGCCCCGTCGCCACGCTGACCACTCCCTGCGCCTGTTGTGCAGCCGTAGGCGCGAGCCGTGTGACCGGGACGCCCGATAGCATGGCCGGTACACTGTCGACAGGGAAGAGCAGCGTCCGCCGCACGATGGGGTCTTTAAATTCGGCGTCGAAGACGTGCGCTCGTGCGTAGAACCGATGACGGCGAACGGTCACGCCGAACTCATAATTGAACAGACGTTCGGCGGTCAACTCACTGACTCGTCTGCCGAGCGATTCGACGCCTTCGCCGTCGCTCGCTCCTATCAGACCGCCGAAGGGCACAGCAGCAGCGGCAGGCACCTCGAAGCCGAGATCGTTGAGTCCGAGCGCGCCGAGGTCGTTGAGGTTCGGCGCGCGGAATCCGCGCCCTATCAGGAAATTCAGGCCGAGCGCCTGATTGACCTTCCAGGCGACGCTTGTGTTGAAGGTTAGATCGCGAAAACTTTGCGACGCATCCGCTACGCCGAGATTGCCTCCGGCAGAGTCACGGTTGCGGTCGGCGAACGTCTCGAAGCGGACGTTCGTGAAGCGCCCGCCGAAGATTACTCGCAGCCTCCCGTTCACGAACTCAGCCGTCTCCTGCGCGAACAGGCCGTAGGTTGTATAGCGCGAGCCGTTCGGATAGAGCGCCCGTCTTTGCGAGCTGATCTTCGAAACCGGATCGATCTGAACCCTTATAGAATCAATGTGCTCGTCGTAAACTTCCCCGCCCAAGACGATGGTCTGATGTCTGCCGAGATGCGTGGTGGCCTGCGCGGCGTAGCCGAAAGCGTTCACCCTGTTCTCATCTTCGGTGATCGTGTCGGTCGCAAACAACCCCTGCCGCGCCGTGCCGTCCAGTTGCGAGTTGACGGAGAAAGTGCCCGTCAGCGAGTCGAGAGGCCCGAGGCGCAGCTTCTCATAGCGCGCGTAGAAGAGTTGTAACCTTTGCGGCCCGAAGTCTGAGCGGAGCCTCCCCAGGCCGCCCCACGAATCTTTATATCCCCGGACGCGATCGAGGTCGCCGCGCTGATACCAGAGCGTAAGGTTCTGGTCATGAGCCAGACTCGCCGCAAGCTTCGTATGCCACCCGTATTGCGCGAAGCCTGTGTCTTGCAGGCGGTTGCCATAGAGCTTCTCGATTCGGTCGCTCGTCAGGCCGAAGAAACGGCGGAAGACGTGGCGCGAATCGGTCCCGCCGCCCGCCCGCACATCGTTATGTCGGCGCAGTTCGCCTCCGACAATCCAAGCCAGACGACGGCTGCCGAGCGAGAGTCTTAGCGCCGACCCGCCCGCTAAATCGGCGCTCGACGCGAACGCCTGCACATCGCCATGGAAAGCCGGACCCTCGCCGCCGTGGAACTTCGGTTCGGGCGTCAGCAGATGGATGACGCCGCCGAGCGAGTCGCTGCCGTACTCGGCGCCGGCCGGGCCGAGCAGCGCCTCGACCCGCTGCGCCTGACTCGGTTCGACGAAAGCCAGATACTGGTTCGGACCCGACCGAAAGGTGGAGTTGTTGAAGCGTATGCCGTCTATGAGGTTGAGCACGTGGTAGCCGGTCAGGCCGCGCAGGAACGGCGAGACCTGGCCGTAAGTGCTCTGCTGCACCATGATGCCGGGACTATCTTCCAGAGCGTTGCCGATAGTAACCAGCGGGCGTTCGCGTATTTCGGCCTGGTCCCGCACTATTATGACCTGCGCCGCGTCCTCAACATCCACAGCCCCGCCCCGACGCGCAGTGACCGTCACCTCTTCGCGCAACTGCGCCGGAGAGAGTACGATCGTGATGCAGGTCGAATCGGCGGGCGTCACTGATAAACTCACACGTCGCGCCTGGAAGTTTTCGGCGTCGACGGCCAGCACGTAAGACCCGACGGGCAACTCCGGTATGATGAACGCTCCTTCAGGGGTTGTGACCATCTCGCGCAGAAGGGAGCCTTGCGCGGTCCAGAGCGTAATCTTCGCGCCCGCTATCGGCGCGCCGGTCTCATCCGCGACAAGCCCGTGTCTTACGACCGCTTGACCTGAGACTGCGGACTGCATAAGGCCGAGAAGAAGTATGAGGCGAGCGCAGGAGATAAGGTGATATAGTTGTCGGGCAGTCTGTATTTTCGTGCGACCTCCGCTCATTATTTCAGTAAGAGGATTATTGACTATAGGCGCGGACTCTGAGACCCTCTACATCACGTGATTATACCGCAGTCAGTGCGTTTCATCATCGGCGGACGTAGCAAGTCCGCCGGATGCAATTGGCAATCGCGCGTCGCCGTGTCAACTTTCTTTGCTGGCGCTTTTATTTTCCGCAAGCAGAAGTTCCGTCGTCTGTTCCGTCACGCTCGGTATCGATTCGGGATGGACTTGGGGCAGGAGGTGTCCTGTCGTTTCGCCTTGTGCGGCAGGCTGTTGAAGGCGGCGCTTGGTTGAAGCCTCTTCGACCTCTTTAGCTTTGGCAAAGAGGATTACCGCGATCAATCCGCAGGCGACCATTGCCACCAAACCGAGCAGCCCGATTCCGGCCAGGATTTTTCCCTGGACGATCATTGTCTTGTAAATGATTCCGAAAAGCAGGAGACCCAGTACGCCTGCGCCGAATACGCTCAAAGCGGCCATCCCCCACCGCTCAAGTCGGTTTTTCTGCGCTTGCAGGTTTTCATCCAACTCGGCGGGGAGTTGCTCGGCTACCGATTGCGCGATCTTCTCAAGGCTGGGGCCGCATGATTTGAACCTTTAGGGCTCTTAAAGGTTTTCCTACCGCAGCATCCGTGCAGGAGTAACCATGTCATGTGCTTCAAAAAAACCGGGCATTGCCAAACTGAGCCTGCGTGCCAACTCCTTATAGTTGGAATACTGCAATGTTTGAAATCCATGCAGATTAGATGGAATTTGTGACTTCTTGTATTCAAGCAAGATGTAGGGCACATCCCTGGCATATGCCGCGCCAACTTCAATATATATACTGCGCGCGGGGCAAAATGAAAATTTTTCCAGAGAGGAACGCTTATGTGGAGTGCGCCGCCCTTTTTCTTTCTTCAGAGATTTCTTTCTTCTT
>JAKEHD010000119.1 GCA_022615215.1 Blastocatellia bacterium | reverse complement strand
CTCATTTCGGCTTGTGATAAACTCTCTACTCTATGTCAGGCCAGCGCGTACTCATAGTCGATGATGAAGAGCCTGCACGCCAGGGTCTCAGCGAACTGGTGGCAGGATGGGGGTATGAAACCGAGACGGCAGCCAACGGCCGCGAAGCGTTGGAGCGCGTCGAAACGTTCGCCCCTCTCGTCGTCATCACGGATGTCATCATGCCGAACCTGGACGGATTTCAATTGCTCAATCAGCTCAGAGAAGAGAACCCCGACACGGCCGTCATATTGCTCACGGGCCAGGGATCTGTAGATGCCGCCATTCGCTCGGTCAAGGAAGAGGGCGCTTTCTATTACTTCGAGAAGCCCATAGACATGCGCAAGCTCCAACTGGTTCTCAGAAAGGCCTCCGAATACAGCAGCACGCGGCGCGAAAACGAGTTGCTCCGCCGCCAGCTTCGCCAGTACGGCGCGTTCGGCGACATGGTGGGAAACTCGGAAGCGATGCGCGAGGTATATACTCTTATAGAACAGGTAGCGCCCAGCGCCGTATCGGTCCTGGTCACGGGCGAGTCGGGCACAGGCAAAGAGATGGTCGCCCGCACGATTCACAAATTGAGTCCGCGCGAGGACCGCCCCTTCATAGCCATCAACTGCGCGGCCGTGCCTGAGACACTCATGGAATCGGAACTCTTCGGTCATGAAAGGGGGGCGTTCACGGGCGCTGCCGACCGAAGGATGGGATGCTTCGAGCTTGCAAACACGGGGACGCTCCTTCTCGATGAAATCGCCGAGATGCCTTTTCTGCTTCAGGCGAAACTGTTGCGCGTGCTCGAAGACAAAAAGGTGCGGCGGCTCGGAGCGGCGAGGGAGATGGATGTGGATGTCCGCGTGATCGCCGCGACCAATAAAGACCCCTTCAGGGCCGTGCAGGATGGAATGCTGCGTGAGGACTTGCTGTACCGTCTCAACGTCATTACAATAGACCTGCCCCCGCTGCGCGATCACCGGGAGGACGTCCCGCTGCTCGTTCAGCACATGATAGACGAGCTGCGCCAGCGCCATAACAAATCGGCGCGGCTCATCTCGATCGAGGCCATGGAGGTGCTGCTGGATTATCATTGGCCCGGCAACGTCAGAGAGCTTCGCAACGCCATAGAGCGAGCGGTCATCATATGCGAAGCCGAGCAGATAGAAAAGCGCCACCTGCCTCCGCAAATCACAGGCCAACCACCCTCACCAAGCGCGGACGCCGTGATGATACCTATAGGTATGCCGCTCAATGAGGTCGAACGGCGGATCATACTGTGTACGCTCGCGCGCAGTGATAACAACAAGACTCGTACTGCTGAGACGCTGAACATCAGCCTGAAAACGCTTCACAACAAACTGAAGGCTTACCGGAAAGCAGGCGAGGAGCAAATCGATTGAGGAGCGATGAATCATCAACCCGGTCCCGGTTCCGGGTTCATCGTCGATAGACGGACGTGGCAACGACACTAACCACAGGCGACAGGTTCGCGCAGGACGAGACCACCGCTCATGACCGATGGAGGGCTTCGCTCTGGTCTCTGAGCGGCGTCCGCGCGCGACAGATAGCCCTCATAACTCTGCTCGTGGCCCTGGTCGTAGTGGTCAGCACCCTTGCCAATATAGCCAACCTGACCGGGGTGATAATCTCTCGCACGAGAGATCAGGCCGACCAGTTGTCCTCACAGATCGAATACGCAGTCAAACAGGAGATGCAGCACAACCTGAGCGTAGCCGAACTCAACAGCCCTTACGCGGCGCTTGCGGCCCATCATTCGAGCGTGCGGGGGCTTATGGAATCGACCATAATCTCTTCGCGCCCTATTGCCTACCTCTATATAACCAACGTGAGCGGCCGTATTATCACAGACGCCGAGGGCCGAAACGAACTCGCGGCCAACGCTCACATGATAGGGGCTGTGCCCTCGAACAACCCCGACTTGAACGCGCTGGCCAATCAAAATGCTTATCTACAGCTTTACCGCGTCTTTTCAGGCCCGGCCCTCTATGAATTTCGCAAGCCCATTTCAGTCGATAACGCCATAGGCGAGCGTGTTTTCGAGGGCGAACTTCACATAGGGGTGCTCGCGTCAGCCGTTCGAAGCGAACTCGTGTCACCGATAGCGACCAACCTCTTCATAGGGTTGCTGGCCATAGTCATAGCGGCGATAGTCGCCATCAGTTCGGCGAACCTGCTGCTGAAGCCGCTCGAAGCGATATCGGCCGGCATAGACCGCCTGGGTGAAGCCGAAGAGCCGGATGTTATAAGCGATGAGCATCTGCCGCGCGACGAGGCGGTGACGGGAGTGACCGCGCGCCTCAGACAACTCGGAGAGAGGCTCGCGGGCAGGCGCACGGAACTGGAGTTGATGCGCGGACAACTCCGCCAGATCGTAAGCCACCTCGAAGACCGATTGCTCCTCATCAACCGCGAAGGCCGTATTATCCTCGCAAGCCCCGATGCCGAGCGCATACTGGGAATAGAGCGTCTCGATATCACCGGTCTCCCCATAGACGAAAGCCTCGGAGCCAATCACCCGCTCGTCATTCTTGTAGAGCGGGCTTTCAGCGAGCACAGGTCCATAGCGCGCACGATACTTCATGTGCCGGACGGCGCGCGCGCGAAGAAGGTGCTGGCTTCGCTGCAATACATAGAGGACGCGGGCGAAGCCGTCGGGGCGCTCGTCAGCCTGCGCGATTACGAATCGTTTCAGAAGTTCGAATCGCAATGGGATCTGTCGAAAAAGCTTGCCGACCTCGGCCGCATAACGTCGGGCATCGCGCACGAGGTCAAAAATCCGCTCAACGCCATGGTGATACACCTGGAGATACTCCGCTCGAAACTCGAATCGGGCACGGCGGACCCCAAGCCTCAAATCGAGATACTCGATTCGGAAATAAAACGCCTCGACCGCGTAGTGCAGACCTTCCTCAACTTCACGCGCCCGGTCGAAGTGAGCCTTCAACCTCTCGACCTCAACACGATAGTGAGGCAGGTGGTCGCGCTCGCATCGACCGAAGCTGAAGAGCGGGGCGTTATGATCAAGCAGGAGTTGGCTTATGGGCAATTGATCGTCGACGGTGACGCGGACATTCTCAAACAGGGGTTGTTGAACGTGATAATAAACGGGTGCCAGGCCATGCCCGAAGGCGGCCCGCTGAAAGTCTCTACATCGCGGGTCGCGGACGGCTCGGTGCGAATAACCGTAAGCGACCGGGGGATAGGCATCGCGCCCGAAGCCCGCGAACGCATATTCAACCTCTACTATACGACCAGGAAAGGCGGCTCAGGCATAGGGCTTGCCCAGGCATTCCGCTCCATTCAACTTCATAACGGCAAGATACGCTTCGAGAGCGAAGTCGGCGTCGGCACGACCTTCGAGATCATCCTCCCTGCATCCGACTAACAGCCATCAGCTATCAGCCATCAGCTATCAGCTATCAGTCTTTACGGCGAGTTTCATCGGTGAGATACACGGCTAAACCTATGATTTCTCAGCTTCTCGCAAGCGGCTGTGTCGTCTGCAATTGCAAAGCGATATAGGCTGATAGCCGATGGCTAAAAAAAATTTCCCGGCGGCACACCCATCGCGCTTCTCGTTCATCATACCCCCGATATTCGGGTGAAGCACAGGGAATTGCCGGAGAACTTCAATGTATAAGCAATCATTGAGACGAGCGGTTGCCACAACCTGCGTCGCCTTGCTCCTGACCGCCACCTTCGTCGGTGCCCAAAACCAGGACTCGCCTCTTAAAATCACCCGGCCCGAAGCAGGCGAAAGAACCAATAACAGAATCACGCCGACTGCAAATCTCGACCGCGCTGCCGCGTTTCAGAGAGTCCATCGAGACCCTGAAAACGCGCTTGAATCGAAGAGCGCCCCCCGGCGAACTCCGGGCATAAGCATGGAGAGCGCGCTCGCGCGGCGGCGGCAGGCTGCTCGGCCAGCGGCGACTCTGCAAAGCTTCGGCACGGGCGGCGGCGATATATTCGAGATCGAGCCTAACGATCAGGTCGCTCAGGGAGTTTCGCTTCCCGTAAATATATTCGGCGAGATAAGCTTCAACGGCGACATCGACTTCTTCGCCTTCGAAGCCCTCGCCGGACAGCAGATAACCATCGAGCCGTTCGCCACAAGGCTGGGCAATTCGCTCCTGATAGCAGACATCCTTCTTTTCAACTCAACGGGCGATCTGCTTGCCAGAGACCTGGGCGACGGAAATAACGACCCGTTGATACGTTTCACATCGCCCGACGATCAGGTGTTGATCGCAGGCATTGGCGATATAGAAGACTTCGGCGGTCCCGCATTCGATTACGCGCTCAACATAACTCGCGGCGTCGATGTAGATGAAGTCGAACCGAACGACCGCATCGCTCAGGGGTTGCCAGACCTGCCGGTCACTATATTCGGAGAGATCGCAGATATCGATGACATAGACTTTTACAGCTTCATAGCAACGGCGGGCCAGACGCTCATCGTCGACGTGGATTCGGAAGTGCTAGGTTCGCGGCTCGACGCAGAAATGAATTTGATAGACCCGGAGACGGGGACCGAATACTTCTACAGCGACCAGTTCGACGGAGACGACCCGCGCTTCAACATCGTGCTGCCCTACACGGGCCGCTACGTGATGGGCATAGGCGCGTTTAATGGCAACTCAACAGGCTTTTATCGCGTGAATGCCTCCCTGGTTCCGGGTGCAGGCGCTCCCATCATAACAGCCCTCACGCGCCTGTCGAAAAAGAAGCTCCTGGTCACAGGTTTAGAGATTGCCAACAAAGCGGTGGTAGAGGTCAACGGGCGCGAGCGCAAGACGAAACTGATCGGTCCCGGCACGCTGCGTGCAAAGATAAAGATGAAAACGGGCGATGTCGTTACCGTGATAAATCCGCCGGACGACAGGCGATCTAATCCTTTAATAGTGCAGTAAAAACAGATAGCCTGTTGCGGCGATAAGTTGAAAGGGTTCGTTTATGCGCAGGCAGTTCAAAGAGAATGACCGATATGGGGCTTCGGATGCTCTTTGTGATAGACCAAATGGTCGATTGCATAACCCCGTATATGTAAAAAATCCCCATCGGTCTGTAGAGATTCGAGTCGAAAGAGGCGCTCAAGGAAACAAACTATAAAGCGAGTGAAGACACAAGCAAGGAAGAAATCTTTATGCCTCGGTGCCTTTTGTGTAGTGGGCGGGCCAAAGAAAAAACCGCACGTCCACGTGCTTGATAAAAACGAACCGCACTTTGATGGAAAGAGAGGAGAGATGGAGATGTCAACGAAATTTATGGTGATGATGTTAGTGGCCGTGCTCGCGGCAGCGGGGGTGCTGGCCTTTAACGATCATAGTCCTTCAAGTAAAACATCCGATTTCACAAGCACGCGCGCCCCTGTAGTTAGAACGGCCCTGGCGGCGGAGCCGGAAGCCATAGACAGCGCATATCTCGGAGACTTCAAATCCGGGTATGCGGAAGGATTCAATGCAGGGGTGGGCGGTTTCAACTATCCTGACGAAGCGTCTTTGGCCGGCCGGGCGCGCGGCTATCTCGACGGATACAATCAAGGGTATAACGACGGGCAGGGCCAGCAAGCCAATCTTCGCAGCCTGCTATGCCAGAACGCAGGCGCGGCTGGTTCGTCGCCAACCGTTTACGGAGAATCGTACTATTCTCCCCGCACTCGCTCTGCTACAAGTTCACGGACTCTCGGCGACCGCGCCTACAACAACGATTACAAGGTTGATCGCGGCATAGGATCGACCGCGCGCAAGGCCCTCTTGATCGGAGGCGGCGCAGCCGCAGGCGCGGGCATAGGCGGAGGGATAGGAGGCAAGAAAGGCGCAATCATTGGGGCGCTCGTCGGAGGCGGCACGGGGACAGCCCTTGCACTGACCAAAAAACCGAGCAGGGCCTTCAATCGCCGCGTCTCACGTAAGAGCGTGCTCACAAAGACGCTCATAGGCGCTGGCGCAGGCGCCGGAATAGGCGCTCTGTCGGGCGGCAAACGCGGCGCGGCCATAGGCGCTGCGCTCGGCGGAGGCGGAGGCGCTCTGTGGTCTCTTCTGACAGGCGAAAAGACCTCCAGCCGCCGCCGCCGTTAGAAATCAGCCATAAAGATTTCTTTCTTACAGCAATCAGTCTTCAGCCGTCAGCCGTCAGCCGTCAGTCTTTATTCTGATAGCTGATAGCTGATGGCTGATTATTGACACCCTCATCTTCGTATGTTTGAATGCCGGTAGCGCATGGTTTCACTCAGTTTTTGCGCGCAACTTTAAGCCCCTATCATCATTGGCTTTGAGAAGCCCCACGACATTCCTGTGGGGCGCTGCCTTCGAGTTCTCGTTTTTAGCAGTCAGTGGTCGGTGGTCAGAAGACCAACCACAGATTACACAGATAACACAGAGAATATCTGAGAAATCCGTGTTATCTGTGGTTCAGAACTTTCCACTGACGGCTGATAGCTGATGACTGACGGCTGATAGCTGAAAACGACGGTCGCCCCAGACCGGCCAAGAGGAAAATAATGAAACGATTTTGCAGGAGACTCGTTCAATCCGTTCTATCGCTTTTAACAATCAGTTTGCTGGCCTCACACTCTCAGGCGACTACCGTCCGTATGCTCTCGGATGAGGAGCTTGTAGTAAACTCCCGATTCATAATCACGGGCGAGGTTCGCTCCGTCATAAGCGCGTGGGACGACGCGGGCACGTTTGTTTGGACTTATATAGAGATAAGCCGGGACCGCGTGTTGAAAGGAAATTTACCCGCCGAAACGATAGTGCTCAAACAGCCCGGCGGAGTCGTGGGGCGAGCGGGCGTGCGGGTCTTCGGCCAGCCGACATTTTTGCGGGGACAGCAAGTCCTTCTTTACCTCAATACCGGCCCATCGGGAACCCTCCGTGTAGCCCACGCATTCATGGGAATGTTCTTAGTCGAAGAAGACCCGGCGACGGGAGAAAAGATCGTCACACGTCCGGTCGATGAAACCGGAGTGCAAATACTCGCACGCCGCGATAATCAAAAGGTGACAGATCGCGCTCCGTTCGCGGACTACGTTCGCAGAATAGAAGAGACGCTTCACCGCGAGGCCGCCCTGGTAGCTCGCATCGATTCCGAGCGAGAGTGGCAAATCGTGCAGGCCGTGCCCGTTGAATATCAGGCCAGGAAGACGAGCGGGAGCGACTACTCGCTGAATTTCGTCCTCTTCGCCAATGGGATCAGATGGATGGAACCCGATTCCGGCCAGCCTGTGGTCTTTCGCGTGAATCCCGACAGGTCGCCCATCGAGGGAGGGGCGGCGGCTGAACTAACGAGAGCTATGGATGCCTGGCGCGTGCAGAGCGGGGCCAATATCCGTCTTCAGACAGGCGATCAAACAGACCGCTGCGGCAGCGAAGGTGATGGCATCAATGTGATTTCGTTCGGCGATTGCAAAAATCAACTCGACCCGCCCAGCGGGTGCTCAGGGGTGCTCGCTCAGACGACCGTTTTTTGGACTTCTCAAACCAAAATCGTGAACGGCCGTACCTTCAGGCGTATAGTGGAAAGCGACGTGGTTTTCAATAAAAACATGGAGTGCTTCCTTGCCAGTTCTGCCAATCTCGCAGAGGTGGCCTGCCACGAACTCGGCCACGCGATAGGTCTCGACCACCCTTCAGACAACGCGGCCATAATGCGTGCCTTCGCTCATGGAAACGGGCGCGACGCCACGCTTGCGAGCGACGATATAGATGGCGTCCTGACCATATACCCCGATCAGGCAGGCGGGCAATTGCCTGCGCCTGTCGTCACGAAAGTAAATGTGAAGTCCGCGAAAAAGATCGTCGTCGTCGGTCAGAATTTTTCTCAGAACTCTCTCGTCATCCTGAACGGCGCGACTATCGTGCCCAAGTCGGTCAACAGCGCGGGCAAAAAGATCAAGTGCAAGGGCGATTTGAATCTCAAACCTTCCGGCTCCAACAGCCTGATAGTCGTGGAAGGCACCAAATCCTCGGCTGTCTTCTTCTTCTAACCGAAGTCTGACCAAGGGTTCAGAAAGGATGAAGGCGGAAGGATGAAGGATGAATCGACATCTTCGCTCCGGTTTTCATCCTTCATCCCTCATCCTTCATCCTTCCGAAGAGCCAGTCGCGCGGCCGAAAAAAATCCCACGCCTCGGCTTCGCGCGTGCCCGGTTCGGGATGATAATCATACTCCCATCGCGCGAGTGGCGGCAGCGACATCAGTATCGATTCCGCGCGCCCGCCTGTCTCAAGCCCGAATTGTGTTCCGCGATCATATACGAGATTGAACTCGACGTAGCGGCCCCGGCGGTAGAGTTGAAACTGTCGCTCGCGCTCCGTGAAATGCTCACTCCTGCGCCGCTCGGCTATGGGCAGATACGCGGGCAGAAATGCCCGCCCCGCTCTCTGCACGAATTCGAATATGAACTCTATGCCGCCGGTCTTATCATCGCGCTTGCCGCTCGCGCCGGATGAATCCGCCTCGCCCGTCAGATAGTCGAAGAATATGCCGCCGACCCCGCGAGTTTCCCCTCTGTGCTTTATGAAGAAATAGTCGTCGCACCACTTTTTGAATCGCGCATAAAAAAGGGGGTCTGATTTGTCGCAGGCTTCTTTCAACGTGCGGTGAAAATGTATAACGTCTTCGATGTAGGGATAGTAAGGCGTCAGGTCTGTCCCCCCTCCGAACCACCCCGCAGAGCCGCGTTCGAGATAACGGAAGTTCGCATGCACGGTAGGCACGAAAGGGTTCAGCGGATGCAGCACGAGCGACACCCCGCATGCAAAAAAGCGCGTGCCTTCTCCAAGAGGCATCTTCGCCGCAAAGGACTCGTCGAGGTCGCCATGCACTTCGGAGAAATTCACACCGGCCTTTTCGAGGACGGCCCCGCCTTCCATCACTCGTGTGCGGCCGCCGCCGCCGCCTTCGCGTTGCCATAAATCCTCGCGAAACGCAGTTCGGCCGTCGAGCCGTTCGAGCGCGCCGCATATCTCGTCTTGAAGACCGGCGAAAAAATCCTTCGCCCGCTCTCTGAGTGGTCGCTCATCGCTCAAGGGTTTGCGCTCCTCCTGAGATGATTTGCGCCAGGTAACTGCTCAACTTCCCCCGTCCCGTAGGGACGACTGAATTTAGGCAGGTCATTTATGGCCTGCAAACCGAGCCGACATTTACCTCGTCGCGTCAGCGACGATTGAACTCAGCCGTCGCTACGCGACGCGAAATATGTTCGACTCGGCTCCGTGCCCTGAAAGACCCGGCTACATCGGGCAGCCGCTGACGCGGCTGAATAGTTACTGCGCCGTAAAGGATTTGTTGCCTTCTTCAATAGAAGGCGCGAAGGTAAGAAGGTATCACAATCACAGGCGGGCGGAAACCCGTCATCCAGAGAAATGCAGAAGTCAGAAGTATGAATGATGAACATAGAACTCCGGAATCCGGATTCATCATTCATCATTCATCGTTCATCGTTCATCGTTTCCCCTGATCAATTCCCGGCTTTATCTAGCAACGCGGAGCGGACCTTCTCGTAGACGCTGTTTCCCAGCATGAATTTGGCGGCCGATAGAATCGAGGCTTTAGCCCTTAGCGCGATCATCCCTTCGGCGCGGCAAAGCCTGTCGAATTCGCTTATCTCGATGCCTCGCTTTATCGCCACGCGCGTCAGGCAGAAGCGATCAGAGGTTTGTGAATTAACACCTGCGCGGCTCGTGACTACAGAGCGGTATCCGGCCTCTTCGGCTGTGCGAGCCACACGATGGTTCCATCGCCCTCCGGGGCAGGAGAAATGCTCGACTCTCTTCCCTGTGATTTGTTCGAGACGGTCTTTCGCCTCCGCGATCTCGAAACGCAGTCGGTCAGCGTCGAGGTCTGTCAGGTAGCTGTGGGTCATCGAATGACATCCTATCTCGAATCCCGAATCGCTCAACTCTCGAAGCTGTCGCTCGGACAGGTAGCCGCGCTCGCCTGTAAATCCCGCGACTATGTAGAAGGTCGCATTGAACCCCGCTTCTTCAAGCATCGGCGCTGCAACGAGGAGATCGGTCTCGCAGCCGTCATCAAAGGTGATGGCGACCGCCGGTCGATTATGATCGTTGCGGTCGAGGGCCTCGGTCACGCTCATTCCGCGAAAGCCGTTCGCCTTGAGGTATGCGAGGTGCGCGCGAAAATCCGATTGAGTTATCACGTATCGGGCATAGCCCTCTTCATCGCGGCACAAGCGGCGGCCGGGCATTTCCAACTCGTGATACATCAGATAAACTGTGCCGGACTGAATCATCTCGTCCTCTAAAAAATTCTTCTCAGATGCGCCTTCACGGGCGCGGGCACTCTCACGCCCAATCTGTCCATCGCCTTTTTGACCCTCTTCACGAAAAGCCGCCTTTGAGTGGAGCGATCATTCTTGCGGCGAAAACTCTCGATCAACTTTGCGGGCAGGTCGCCGTTCGACGGCAATTCCAGGTTGTCTTTCGTGGCGAAATAATCGCCGCTCTTGAACGCATTCAATATGTCTTCTCTCGAAGAGGTCGCGCATCTGACCACATTGAACAATCCGCGATACTGATTTTTCCAGTGAAGGTCTTGCCCGTAGAAAGCGCGCAGGCGGGCTTCGCGCTCTTGCAACCCCTTCAGAAGCGCGAAGGTCGAGGGGCGCGGCGCGTAGCGGCCGTCGTATTTCGAGTTCCAGGTCTCTATTCCATCCGGCAGCGCGTCGAACGACTCTATCCACTCGAAGGCGCTCTCCATCGGATGCGCTATGATCGATACCCCGCCCGATCTTTCTATGTGGCGAATCACCTCTTGCGGGTCCGTAGTGTCTACAAGCGAAGTCATTCCGAGTCCGAGCACATGCATTCGACGCTCGCATGAATACTCCAGCCCGGCGATGAAACGAAAGCGGTCGTCCGATAGTCTCCGACATTCGGCGATGTAGCAGGCGAGCGAGTCGCAGTCGAAGAACTCCGCGTGATCGGTCAGGCACACGAAATCGCAGCCGGCGGCTGTGAATATTTCACGCAACTCCGAAAGCGTGAACTCGCCGTCCGAGTATGTGCTATGTGTGTGAATAGCGCCTTTGAGCATGCAATTCCTTAATTCGTCTCTTGTCCGTGGAACGCGGCCACGGAAACACACAGAAACACACAGACCGTTTCCATAGCGACTACTGACCCCTGCTCTCTTGCGTGATGCGTGATGCGTGATGCGTCATAAGACCGCCGCTTGTTGCCTTTTGCTCCCCTGCTCCCGGAACCGCAGAATGAATACATTTTATTGTCGGCGTCCCGACCCCCTGCTCCCCGGAACCGCAGTCGGCGTCCCGACCATCTTCGCTCCCCTGACCCTTTTTAAATCTGGCGGGGAGACGCCGCAGAGCGAAGTCCAGCCAGTCGCCGATTTCGGGCAGCGGGTCTCTCATCATGAAGTTATCGTGATAAGTCCCGCGCGTTGGAGTAAAGAACTCGGCCGTAGCGCGCAAACGTCCGGGGAATTTGCCGGGATATCCGGCGGGCGCTCCGCGCCATACTTCGAGCAGATGGCGCGCGTCGCCGAGCAGCCATCGACAGCGAATGTCCGTGTAATAATCGGTCACGGGTTCTACATCGCCTTGCAAGGCCTGTCGAGCGAGCAACGCAGGGAAGTCCGCGCCCGCGTAGACCGCAAGCGCCAGCGAAGTCCAGAATCGCCCGTTCACTTCCAAAAAGACGGGCGTGCCGTCGGGCCTCAAACGGAACTCGACCATCGCCACTCCGTGCCAGTCGAGCGCTTTCAAAATCTTCAAGGCCGCTTCGCGCAATTCCGGATCGGGATAGACGCTCACGCGAAGGGAGCTTCCCGAACCTGTAGGCCGCACGTCGCGGATTCTGCGATGCGCGAACTCGGCCCGCAACTCGCCTTCTCGCATGAGAGCGAAATAGCCCGCGCCCTCGCCTTCGATGAACTCCTGTGCGAGCACGGAAGAGCATCGCTTGCTGATCTCTGTAAAAGCCTTGACGAACTCTTCAGGGTTTCGCGCATAAAGGGGTCTGCCCGTAGCGATGACTTTGCCTGTGGCGGACACCTCTTCCGACGAGCGCGGCTTCAGCACTACGGGGTAGCGCGTGAGGCAGGCGATTTCGCGGGCTTGACTACGGTCGCTCACGAGCGCCGTTTGCGGCGTGTCGATCCCTAGAGAGGCGGCGAGGCGTGTGGTCTCTCTTTTATCGAAGGCGCGAAGCACGGTCGCATGGGGAGGCAATACCATGCGACCGCCGACACTCTTGATCGTCTCTCTATGAGCCGAAAGCGGAAGCGTCGAGCGTTCGGTCATGGGGAGCACTAATGTGCCGGGTTCGCGCCTTACCTCTTCTGCTATTGCGCGGACGAAGCTTTGAGCGTCGCGTTCGGGGGCCGTGTAGGTGAATGTGCTGTGGCAATAACGAGACCATCCGGCTTTCGACCATGAAGAGGCCGCGCCCACACGCACTTCGAAACCCGCGCGGGCGAGCGAGCGGACAGAGGCGACCGCCTGATTTTCGTTGCCGTCGAGCACGAGGACTTTCATCTGCTCATCTCCAAAGGCAGCTATCAGCTATCAGCCGTCAGCCGTCAGCCGTCAGCTATCAGCCGTCAGCCATCAGCTATCAGCAGAAACGATGAATACCGCATCGTGAAGGATGAAGCCCGCGCTGACGCTTGGGCTACTGACTTGAATAAAGTTCCTTCTTCATCCTTCATCCCTCATCCTTCATCCTT
>JAKEHD010000700.1 GCA_022615215.1 Blastocatellia bacterium | reverse complement strand
TTGACCCCTTCTCCCCTGCACCCGTGAACCCCTTCTCCCCTGCTCCCCTGCTCCCCTGCTCCCCTTCTTAGAAAGCATTGCGCAACACGAGATTGACGACCCGCTGAACATCCGTATGCTTGAAAGGTTTGAACAGGGTCGCATCTATACACGCGCTGTCTCCGATCAGTTCGTAAACCTTGTCCGCGCCGTATCCGCTCATGAGCACGATGCGCGTCCTCGGGCTGCGCGATTTTATTTCGGTCGCTGCGGCTATGCCGTCGATCCTGGGCATGGCCAGGTCTGTGAATACCAGGTCGAAGCGGTTCGTTTCGAGCGCCTCGAACGCTTCTTCGGCCCCTGCCGCTTCCATCACTTCGTGGCCTTGCTCGACGAGCATCGCCGCGAGCGCGCCGCGAACATATTTTTCATCATCTATTACCAGCACTCGCGCGCCGACCATCCGCGACTCTGCGCTCTCCAATCTCGCAATGGGTTCCGTGAGGGTTGCGACGGGCAGCGTTACGGTGAAGGTCGTCCCTACCCTGAGCTTGCTCTCCGCCTCTATGCGCCCGCTGTGTCGTTCCAGTATGCGGTAGCTTTCGCTCAGTCCCATGCCAAGCCCCGACACGCCCTTCGTCGTGAAGAAAGGTTCGAAGATGCGGCGCTTGATCTCTTCGGTCATGCCTGCGCCCGTGTCCGTGAATTTCAAGATCGCGTTGGTCGAGACGGCAGAAGCCGTTATGGTCAGGCGTCCGCCTACCGGCATCGCATCGAGCGCGTTGAGGATTATGTTGACGAAGACCTCGCGCAGTTCCGAAGGCTCGCCCTCCACGAAAACATCCTCACAGGGTTGCCAGTCGAGCGTCACCTCGTAATTGATGCCGAGGGATTCCGCATCATCGCGCCAGCGGGGGCGGGTGATCTCTATGGAGTCGCGTACGATGTCGGACAATCGCAGATGTATAAAATCGTCCGGGTAGGAATGGCCCCGCGAGAAGTTCTGGATTCGCTCGACCATACGGGCCGCGTCTTTTGCCGATTGCTCGACCACCTGCAAATACTTTTCGACGTCCGTGTCTTTGACCTTGGGAATGGCCAGTTGCGAGTAGCCGAGGATGGCTGCCAGGGCGTTGTTGAAATTGTGAGCGACGCCGGAGGCCAACTGGCCCAGAGCGCGCAGCTTGTCTGCCTGCTGCGCGCGTTCGTACTCGCGCTGTTGTTCGGTCACATCGCGCGTGAGCAGTATCGCTCCTTCGAGCCGGTTCTGATCGTTGAAAAAAGGCGAGACCGTGAACGACAGCAGAACCTTTTCGCCGTCCGGCCCGCTGTACCAGAGCCGCGAGTCGAGGATGTGCTGCTCGCTGAGGGCTGTCTGGACGGGCAGGTCTTCCACATCGACGGTCAAACCGTCTTCATCGGTGAAACGGCCTACGGGAAGAACGAAATCGCGGTCGGCGCGCATCTCATCGAGCGTGTATCCGAATATGCGCTGGGCGTGACGGTTGGCCCGTATCACCGTGCCCGTTTTATCGTGTACGGTGAGGCCCTCGGCCATCTGTTCGATAGTCGCGTTGAGGCTGGTGCGCTCTCTTTCGGCTTCCTGTCGAGCCTGGTAAAGGTCCATTTGATCGCGCACGATCTGTATGACCGCTATGGTCTTGCCGCTGCCATCGATTATGGGATCGATGCTGGCCAGGAGGGCGCGATCTCCAATCACGCCTGCCGGCAGTTCTATCGCTCCGTGTTCGCCCTTACGTCGAAGTTCGCATATAGGACACTCCTCGGCGCGGATCAGCGGGGCGAGGTTTTCATGAACGAGTTCGCCGACCGGGCGGCCTAAGCAATCTTCGGGCGCGAGTTTCAACCTCGCATAGAAAGCCTGGTTGGCGCGAATAAGGCGGTCGTCCAGGTCGACTATCAACACTGAGTCTGTCATCGCATCGAAAGTGGTCTGCCATTCGCTGCGGGCCGTCTCGGCTTCGGCGCGCGCCGCCTGTTCGCGTTCTAAAAGCTCGGCGCGAAGGCGGTTCAATTGCTCGGCCTCGTTTCGGGCCGCCCGCTCGCGGGCCAGCAGTTCGGCGCGCTCCGCTTCGGCCCGCATGCGTTCGGTGACATCGCGGGCGACGCCATGCAGGGCTACGGGTTTGCCGTCCTGACTTATGATCTGGGCATTGATTTCGAGCACGACCCTCCGGCCGTCCTTTGCGATCAGTTCCAGGCGATATGGAGGGATATTCTCTCCGGCTTCACGCAGCTTGAGCGTGCGGCGCGCTTTCTCCCTTTGCTCAGGAGCTATCATCCGGGCGATGTTCAGGTCGAGCAATTCCTCGCGGGTGTAGCCGAGTATAGTAGAGGCCACCTTGTTGACCGAAATGAGATTCCCCTCGAAGTCCTGTGTGTAAATGATGTCGTTTGCGTTCTCAAACAGCGCGCGATAACGCTGTTCGTTCTCTCTCAGAGCCGCTTCCGTCTGCAATCGTTCCAGTTCAGCCGAAGCGTGAGCCGCGAAGATTTGAAGTATCGATTCGGCAAACTCCACTTTTCTGAGCGGCGTCTGCCCCATCACCGCAAGAAGACCGAGTGGGCGGCCTGTGGAAGCCCAGAGCGGCGCTCCCAGATAGCTCTCTACTTTCTTTTCCGCAAGCCATGCATCTTCGGGAAAGAGTTGCTGAATGCCTTCCGGGTAGCAGCACAATTTTTTACCAACGACGCCCTCGCAGGGCGAGTTTGCCAGTTCATACCTGAAGTTGTCGGCTATTCGGCCGTGTACGCACACAGCGATGGTCTCGATTATTCCAACATTCTCTTCGGCGAGTTTGCCAAAAAAAGCAAAGTCCACCTCCAGAATCTTTACGAGGTATTTGACCAGCGAAAGGAAGAAAGCCTCACCCGTCGCGTCCGACACTCCTTCGACGACCTTGCGCAATGCCTCTTCGGCGAGTTTGCGCTCGGTTATATCGAGTTGAGTGCCCGCGGCGCGGACGGCTCTTCCCGTTTCGTCGCGTTCGACCACCTTGCCCCGGTCGAGCATCCATTTCCATTCGCCCGACACGGTGCGCAAACGGTGCTCGGTTTCATAAAAGGAGGTCTCTCCTTTCAGATGAGCGAACATCGTCTCTTTCACCGCCTGCAAATCATCCGGGTGGACTATCTGCTCCCACAAACTGATGTGAGGCTTAATCTCAGAAAGCACATATCCGAGCGTTTCGGCCCATCGTTCGTTGATGACGGTCTCGCCCGTTCGTATGTTCCAGTCCCAGAGGCCGAGGTTCGCCCCCCTCAGCGCAAGGTCCAGTCTTCGCTCCGATTCGCGCAGGGCTTCTTCGGCCCGCTTGCGCTCGACGCCTGCGGCCACCTGTGTCGAGACGTACAGGAGGATGTTCTTTTCTTCTTCGCCGAATTCGAGGCCCTCGGTGTAGCTCTGAACGGCCAGCACGCCGAAGGTTTCGGTCTTGGTTTTGAGCGGGACGCCGAACCAGTCGACCGACGGCGCTCCTATAAGCTCGGCTTCGCCTGCGCGCGCGAGTTCTTCAAGCACGGGCGGCGGCGCTTGAAGAGGCGTGCCTGTCCTGAGCACATATTCGGATAACCCACGGCCTAGTTTTCTGGGCGCAGGCGCAGGGTCTCGCTCATCCACGTAGTATGGGAAGTGGAGCGTTTCCGAGGCACGGTCGCACATGGCTATGAAGAAATTATCGGCGGGCATCAAGTGGCCTACGATTTCGTGAATCGAGCGAAAGAGTTCCTGAAGCGTCTCGGCCGAATTAGCGGCTTCCGATATCCTGTAAACGGCAGACTGTATCTTCTCTGCACGCTTGCGCTCGGTTATATCGTTCGTCACGGCGATCAGGCAGGGCTTGCCGTGAAGCTCTATGACTTCCGCCGACACCGTGCCCAAGCGAGTCTCGCCCGACTTCAAACGGAAATTGATCTCAAGGTCGCGAATCTCTTTGCCCTCTTCCGCCAGCCTCAGCATTTCGGCGCGGTTCGCGGGATCGGCCCAGAAAGCGATCTCTATGGAGGTGCGCCCTATGACCTCTTCGCGAGCATAGCCGAGCACGCGAAGGAAGCTTTCATTGGCGTCGATGTAGCGCCCTTCATCGAGCGTGCTTATAGTGACCGGCAGAGGGCTTGCATTGAAGGCTTTCGAGAACCGTCCTTCCGATTCGCGCAAGGCTTCTTCATCTCGTTTGCGATTGGTGATGTCGCGCTGAGTGCCCCAGGCTCTCGTAAGGCAACCGTTTTCGATTATGCCGACGAGGTTGTTCAAAAAGTATTTCGGGTTGCCTTCCCTGTCTATTTCATGTGATTCGGCATCGGTCAGGCGATAACCCGACCGTATGAAGGCGCGCAGGTATTCGATATTGTAAGGGTCCGAATAGATGAGGAAATCGCCAAGCCTCACGCCCAGGAGTTCTTCTTTGCGATCATATCCGTACATTTGCGCCATCACATCGTTGCACTCAGTAAGATAAGCGTTTTTGAAGTAGTGCTCGATTTGTTCATCTTCGGGCCAGTCTATGGGTGTCGCCTCTTCAAGCTCGACGCACCATATCCCTTCGGTGCTCTGCTCGACGAAGGCGCGAAATCGTTCTTCGGTTTCGCGCAAGGCTTCCTCGGACGGCTTGCGCCCCGTGATGTCGCGAAAGATCGCCAGGCCCGCGAAGATAGCGCCTTCGCCTTCGCAGAGAGGCGAGAAGTTGACCAGCAGATGACGGAGCCGACCATCCTGCGCTATGAATTGATACTTGAGTTTGTGACCGGTTTCGCCGCGAAGGGCGCGCATCACAGGCCACTGGTCGTGCGGAACCTCCGTCCCATCCGGGTATTGCAGTCCCCATTGCCGCTGGCCCGCCGCTGCCCCTCCCTCACGGTCGGGGTACTGAACTCGCGGGCCGACCATCTCTGCTGCGGCTTCATTCATAAGTATTGACGCGCCGTCGGGCGCGCGGGCGATGAATATGCCTTCGGGCATCTGGTCCAAAACGCTTTTGAACTGCGCCCGCTCGCGCTCCAATCGGTGCAATTCATCTATGAGTTTGGAGAGGTCGGCCGATGTGAAATCATCGGAGAGCGTTCCGCTAGACATGGTATGTCATCCTCGATCGAGTGGTGGGGGGCAGGGGTCAGGGCTCAGGGATCAGGAGTCAGAGCAACCGATCACCGATCACCGGCCACTGACCACCGATCACCGATCACTGAAAGTCGTTTTGAAACTACCTCTCACATACCGACAAGGGTTTTGTGAGTCGAGCAAGCGGGGGATAGAAGGACGGTGTAGATTCTATCATCTGCCCGCCGGGTAAGACCATAATAAAAATGAATCGTGATGCGTGATTTTCAGGGATGCAGCTTTTAAAAACGGTCGTAATAGCGTCAGACCGCGAGTGGTCATTTCTGAGATGTGAGCCGCTGACGCAAAATATCGCTGGCCAGGTGACCGGGAGTGACACCTTTTCGACGGGCTTGCGCCCGCAATGCCTTGACGACATCCGTATCAATCTCTATCTCGGTGTGGCGCTTCCTCAGTTCACTTTGAACTTCAACCGTGCGAAAAGCATCCGGGTAATCGGTTGTATCGTGTGCGTCCCAGAACTCTGCCGCCTCTTCATAGCTTGCGAATTCTTCGGGAATAGGATCAATCTGCTTCTTTTTGCGCATTGTATACTCTGCGCGGCATGGATTGAAACTTTTCATCAAGCTCACCGCCAGGCGATTTTA
>JAKEHD010000699.1 GCA_022615215.1 Blastocatellia bacterium | reverse complement strand
ATTGCCGGTGGAAAAAGTCGAACAACTGAGCGAAGCGTTGCTGGACTTCGAGAAGCCGGAGGATTTGAAGGCCTGGCTGAAGCAACACTCCGCGAAGTAGCTGTCGAACTCAACGGCTTGAAACCGGGGTGATGAAAATCAGGGCAGACCGACGAACCGTGTTGTTGGCGGTTTATGTTCTACGCCCTCAGTCCCGGTTTCGCCTTTTTCAGGCCGGAAAATGTAAGACCAAAGGAACGAAAGGGGAAAATTGTGTGCCGGGAAAAAAGCCGGAACACTGCAAATTTTCATCATCCCGGTCTTCGCCTGAAAAGAGAGCGGCAGAACGAAGATACACAAGGACGGGCGGCCCGCGAAGAAAGAAATCTTTATGTGAGGTTCAGTTTTTGCCCAATGAAACTGCCCTCGCCGGGCATCGATGCCCGGCCTTCTCTTTTTGCGACGGAGTAAATGCTATGGCAAGACTCGCATCTTTTATTTATTATTAAGGGACGGTTGATTTACGGGAAGGTGATTGCAGTCCACTACGATCAGCCCCGGCTCAAAGACAGCCTGTCTTAACAGTCCTTCCAGAGACGTGCCGAATGGAAAGCCTGACAAGCCGACGCGGCCGGGACACGGAGTTACAGCGATGAAACGATGTCAAAAATGTGGCCAGGAGTACGAAGACAGCGCCCGCTTCTGCTCGCGCGACGGCGGCAACCTCGAACAGGTGATGGACGAAATGGCCGAAACCGTAATAGCCCCCGCCCAGGAGAGCGCAGATAAACCCAAGGACTCCATGATAGGGCGCGTGCTTGCCGGGCGCTATCGCCTGATAGAGAAACTCGGCCAGGGCGGGATGGGGGCCGTATACAAGGGCCAGCACATAAAGATGAATCGCCTGACAGCGATCAAGATATTGACCCATGATCTGGCGGACAATCCCGAATTCGTCACGCGCTTCGAGCGCGAAGCCGAAATGGCCAGCCACATAGACAACCCGCATGCAGTCTCAATCTACGATTTCGGCGAGGCCGAAGACGGACTGGTCTACCTTGCGATGGAATTCCTGGACGGAGAGCCGCTCTCTTCGGTCATATCGAAGGAGGGAGCGATTCCTTTGCAGCGCACCGTAAACATCACCCGACAGGCGGCCGAGGCGCTTGAGTCCGCTCATAAACTCGGCATAATTCATCGAGACTTCAAGCCCGACAATGTGATGATATGCCAGAAGCAAGGCCGTGAAGATTGGGTCGAGGTCGTGGACTTCGGCATTGCAAAAAGGTCTGAGGTCGACGCCAAACATCAGGCATTGACCCATACGGGATTCGTGCTAGGCACGCCTCAGTACATGTCGCCCGAACAGGTATCGGGCGAAGAACTCGACCGGCGTTCGGACCTCTACAGCCTGGCGCTCGTGGTCTATGAGATGCTGACCGGCGCATTGCCTTTCGAGGGAGGAAACCCGCAGAGCCAGATGGTGAAGCGATTGCTTGAGCCGCCGCTTCCCCTGCATAGAGTGCGCCCGCAACTCACAGTTCCGAACGCGGTGGAACAGGTGATAATGAAGGCGCTCGCTCGCTATCCTAAGGACCGTTACTCTTCGACCGTAGAATTTTCGAGAGAGTTCGAGAAAGCCTCTCACTCACAGTCTTACACGCCGACTCAGCCGGGACAGACTCCCCTGTACCCTTCGCCTCCCGGCGGCACACAGGTCGCGCCCCAGCGCCCGACCTATCCGGCCCCGCAGCAGCCTACATATCCGGGCGCTCCGCCGCCAATGACCGGTCCCTATCCGAACAGGCCGCCTTCTGGTCCTGCGCCTCTTCCGGGCACGCCGCCCCCATTTCAACCGCCCGGCACAGGTTACAACATGCCGCCCGGTCAACACCCGTACAGCACCTATTATCCGCAACAACAGCCGCCTAAATCGAAAGCCGGCATCATCGTGCTGATAATCGTACTCTCGATGTTCTTCCTTATGGGATCATGCGTAGCCTGCCTCTCCGTCATGGACGCCAATGCCAAAACCCCTCCGCGCAAAGAGAAGATAGAGGGGATAGAGAGGCAGAAGAGCTTTTCTTCGCAGGGGAGCGAATAAGCAGAGGAGCGGGGGAGCTAATGCTATTCACCTGCTCGGTTGCTCAATCATCTAATCACCCCTGCACCTCTGCCCCCCTGCCCCCCTGCATCTTTTCACCCCTGCTCCTCTGCCCCCCTGCATCTTTTCCAGCCTTCGCCTTCGTGATCGAAATGAAAGACTTCGGGGTGGAAAAGCTCGGCCAGTATCTCAAGTGATTCCACGAGCCTGGGACCGGGGCGGTTGAAGTATTGATTGCCGTCCGCAACGAATACGCGACCCGCTCGAACCGCCGTCAGGTCTTTCCATTCGGGCTTCTCTTCGAGAAGGTGCATCTCTTCAAGCGTGCGCGCTATGTCGAAGCCGCAAGGGGTGACGATCATGATGTCGGGATTTTTTTCAACGAGTTCTTCCCATGTCATCCAGGGCGAGTGCTTGCCCGCTTCGCCGAAGAGGTTTCGCCCCCCGGCCATCTCCACGAGTTCAGGCATCCAGTTGCCTGCCGCCATCAAGGGTTCTATCCACTCTATGCAGGCGACCGTCGGACGCGAATTTATAGAGCGCGCCTTTTCTGTTATCTCATCCATCCGCGCCTGCATGCGTCCGATTAGTTGCGTGGCGCGTTCAGGTGCTTCTAGGGCTGACGCGACTCGGCGTATGTCATCCCAAACATCAGCGAGCGCGTTCGGCTCAAGCGATACGATTGCGGGATGAGAGCTTGTCAATTCGCATACGGCCTCTTCGACATCCTTGAGGCTGACGGCGCAGACTTCGCATTGCGATTGAGTGATGATGTGTGTCGGCTGCAACTCTTCGAGCAGCGCAGCGTCCACGCGATAGACGCTCAAGGCATCCTGCACGACGGCCTTGACTCGCTGATCGATCTCGTAGCTAGTGCCCTCGACATTGAACTTGGGGCTTGTGCATTGAGGAAGGTCTTTGACCGCAGGCGGAAAGTCGCACTCGTGAGAGCGGCCGACGAGTTGTTGTTCGAATCCGAGAGCGCAGACTATTTCGGTCGCGCTCGCTATTAGCGAAATGATTCTAGGGGTATTTGTCATTTGTCCGTTGTCCGTTGTCCGTTGTTATACTCGTGCAGCGCGAGAGCTTGCCGGTAAGCGACTATTATTTGGAGTGCGGCGGCAACGACGCCGCTTTTGCCGAGTGAAAGCTTATGCATAGAGTTTGACAAACCACTTCGCCTGCTTGAGCCAAAGCGCCGCCAGCGGCGGCGCACTCCAAATATGCTACGCTTCTGCGCAGTATAATTGTCCGCCGCCGACTCGCAGTTCCGCAAGAGAATGCAACGGACACACACCTTATGGTGTAATCGCCTGACGACCTCCAAGAAGTTGAAAGAAACTTCCCCGTCATTTCACAAACTGAACTGTTGATTTTCCAGGATTAAAGGCCGGGTTTCAACTCAAACCTCAGCGGCACGGTCATTGCTGTTATAAAGCAAAGCGGTGCTCAAAACAGACCAGGCCACGATGAGAGATTGTTGCTGATATAAAAATTTGAATCAGTATGGAGTGACCATCATGATTGACGAGCGAGCAAACGACATTGGGACATTGGAAGCCATAGAGATCAGGTTGAGCGAGCTAACGGACATATCATCGATAACTGTACAGGTGCGCAGGTGCGGAGACCGGGCGATAGTGATGGGCCATCCCATCCTGAAAGCCGAAAGCGAGGGTGGAAACATCACAGGCCAGTACCTTCTCGACGACATATTATCTTATGCGTAGGAAAATTCAGTCTTTATATCGGTTGCCCTATGCGACTTCTTTTGCAAATCGGATGACGGGCACTTTCATGGTTCGCGCCTTTCGCAACCGGTCGGGGTTTTCCAATAAAGCTGCGATCTGTCGGCCGACATCCGCCTTTACTACCTTCTCGCCGCATTGAGGGCATACACCTGCGGGCACGTCTTCAATGACGACGAGTTTCCCCTTGATCCGGAAATCCTGCTTGATCTGCTTCTCTTCCATCATCTCGCCACAGACATGGCATCGACCATAATTGTAAATCGGTTCGCTGTTATTCATTATTTTCACCATAGTCACTTGTGCGATTCATCAATCTCTTGATCTAACAAGGTCTCTTCCGTTTCATTCAATACGCGCTCCAACTCGTCCGGCGATGGAAGCGCCCGCGCAAGGTCTGGCGGTAACTCATCAGTGGTATGGTATCTGGCAACGCCTATCGGTTTATTCAGATCGCGCAAGGTGTATTCAGCCACCGTTTGATTCTTGCCTTTGCAAAGTATGATGCCGACTGATGGCCGATCTTCAGGATGGCGCACAAGGTCATCCAAAGCGGATAGATAGAAACTCATCTGACCGGCATCGCTCGGCTCGAAATCTCTCATCTTCAAATCTATGACCACCATACATCGCAAGCGATGATGATAGAAAAGCAGATCAATGTAAAAGTCCTGCCCGCCGACTTCCAGATGATACTGGCTGCCCATAAAGGCGAAGCCCGCGCCCAGTTCCAGCAAAAAGTCGCGGATTTTATCCACCAGGGCGCGCTCCAGGTCGCGTTCGTGCGCTTCTTTCCCAAGCGTGAGGAAATCAAAGATGTAAGGGTCTTTCAAAGTTTGCTGAACAAGGTCGGATTGCGGCGGTGGCAACGTAAGTTCAAAGTTGGTAGTCTTCTCGGCTTTTGCCTGCCGCTGATAAAGTTTGGTTTCGATTTGGTGAACAAGCACCGCACGCGACCAGCCATATTCAATGGTGTTTTGCATATACCATTCGCGTTCGGCCGGGTCTTTTAGTTTCTCGAAGACTATGAGATTGTGACCCCAGGGAATTTGTCGCACAAGTTGTGCGACAAATTCGGATTGATTCCGGTAAGCCAGGTAGAAAGCCCGCATCCGGTAAAGATTGGCTCGCGAAAAGCCTTTTATCTCAGGGAAAGTATGAATTAAATCTTTGCTTAAACGATCAAGTACCGCATTGCCCCATCCGGCTTTTTCCTGCCGCTCGACTATGCCTTTACCGATTTCCCAGTAAAGCTCGATCATCTCGCGATTGACCGACAATGCAGCTTTGATTTGCGATGACCGGATGCGTGTTTTGAGGTCGCTGAGGAATTCTTCATAACCGGCGAACAGATCACTCGCAGGCCGTCGTACAGGCTTTTCTGCTTTCTGCTGCTTTTTCTTCGTTGGCATTGTGCGGCCTCTGGGAAAGAGTTTGTGCAACAAGTTGTTGCACAAACTCTGATCGCTTGTATTCAAGCTTTGGTATAAATCTCTGATCCGAGTTGGACGAATTCCTCGGCCTTTTCGCGCATGCCGGTACGGAGCGCCTCTTGCTCATCAAGCGCCTTCTGCGCGGCGAAGTCTCTCACCTCCTGAGTGATCTTCATAGAGCAAAAATGCGGGCCGCACATCGAACAGAAATGCGCTACCTTCGCTCCCTCCTGCGGCAGGGTCTCGTCGTGAAACTCGCGCGCAAGCTCCGGGTCTAAAGCCAGGTTGAACTGGTCTTCCCAGCGGAATTCGAAGCGCGCCTTAGACAATGCATTGTCCTGATACTGCGCGCCTGGATGGCCCTTCGCAAGGTCCGCAGCATGCGCGGCTATTTTATATGCGATCACGCCGTCTTTTACGTCCTGCTTATCGGGCAGGCCGAGGTGTTCTTTAGGAGTGACGTAACAGAGCATCGCCGTGCCGAACCATCCTATCATCGCCGCGCCTATAGCAGACGTTATGTGATCGTAGCCGGGCGCTATGTCTGTCACAAGCGGGCCGAGCGTGTAGAAAGGCGCTTCGTGGCAGACTTCGAGTTGTCGGTCCACGTTCTCTTTTATCAGGTGCATGGGGATGTGGCCCGGCCCTTCGATCATCACCTGACAGTCCATGTCCCATGCTACGGCGGTCAACTCGCCAAGCGTGTCAAGCTCCGCAAACTGTGCTTCGTCGTTTGCGTCCGCGATTGAGCCGGGTCGCAGCCCGTCGCCCAGGCTGAACGACACGTCGTAGGCGCGCATGATCTCGCATATATCGCGGAAGCGCGTGTAGAGAAAACTCTCTTCGTGATGCGCCAGACACCACTTGGCCATTATCGAGCCGCCGCGCGAAACTATACCTGTGGTCCGCTTCGCAGTGAGCGGTATATAACGAAGCAACACGCCCGCGTGAATAGTGAAGTAATCAACTCCCTGCTCGGCCTGCTCGACGAGCGTGTCTCGATAAATCTCCCACGTGAGTTCTTCGGCCTTGCCGCCGACTTTTTCGAGCGCCTGATAGATTGGCACCGTTCCAATAGGCACGGGCGCGTTGCGAATTATCCACTCGCGCGTCTCATGAATGTTTTTGCCCGTAGACAAATCCATCACTGTGTCCGACCCCCACTTGATCGCCCATCGCATCTTTTCCACCTCTTCTTCGATTGAAGAGGCGACGGCCGAATTCCCTATGTTGGCATTGATCTTGACCAGAAAATTGCGCCCTATCGCCATAGGCTCGCTTTCAGGGTGATTGACGTTGGCAGGGATGATGGCCCGGCCGCGCGCCACTTCATCGCGGACGAATTCGGGCGTGACAAACCTCGGCAAGCTCGCGCCGAACGATTCTCCCGCGTGCTGGAAATTCAAGCGGTCTCGGTCCTTTGCCGTCTCGAAGGCCGCCGCGCGCCCTAGATTTTCACGAATGGCGACGAACTCCATTTCGGGAGTGATGATGCCGCGTTTGGCGTAATGCATCTGAGTCACCGCGCGGCCCGATTTCGCTCGGAGCGGTCGGCGGCGCAATCCGGGAAATGGCTCCAATCTGCCCCTGTCTTTTTTAAGGGCGTACTCGCGAGCGCCTTCGGTCAGATAGCCGTCGTCTTGCGGCAAGACCTCGCGCCCTTCGTACTCTTCCGCGTCGCCGCGCTCGATTATCCATTCGCGCCTGCGCAGGCCGAGACCGTCATACACATCGCAAGAGCGGGCGGGGTCGCCCCAGGGTCCGCTCGTATCATAAAGGCGGATGGGCGGGTTCTCTTCAACGACGCCAGCGGCGCTCCGAGTCACGTTCAAGCGGACTTCGCGCATTGGAACGCGAATATCAGGCCGACTGCCTTCGATGTAGATTCTTTCGGAGTTGGGAAACTGAAAACTACTTGAGGAATGGTCTTCTGAATCGTTCGTTTTGCTCATGGCTTCTCCTCGTTGCCGAGGGAAGAAGAAAAGGCAAAAGGTAAAATGAAAAAGGCAAAAGGAGCTTGTGACTATTCCTCTTGCCTTTTTACTTTTGCCTTATTCATTTTCTCCCTTCGACGGTATTATCCGTATCAGGTTCAAGGGGTCTCCCTCACGGGACTCTCAGCCGCACTTCACGGTGCTAGGCTCCCCCGAAAAGTTATCAGTGATGCGTGATTCGTCCTTTGTCCGTTGCACTTATTCCAGGGTCTTGCCTAAAGAACGACGGACCACGGACCACGGACCACGGACAGAGTTCGGAAAGCATCACGCATACTATCAATCAACTGAACTGCTCATCAACCGCCGATGAAAGACATCGTGCGGGGCGGTTGTACGAAGTCGGGTTCGTTTATGCGATGGCCCTCTTCTTTTTTGAGGACCGTTCCGATCATGAAATCCGCAACTTGATCGCGCGTGTCGCCCCTGCGAATCCGGTCGCGTATGTTGTGATCGACCATTGAAAAGAGACACGTGCGCAGGTTGCCGTCCGCCGTAAGGCGCAGCCGCGAGCACGCGCCGCAAAAAGGCTGAGTGACCGGAGCTATGATTCCGATTTCGCCGGGCGAGCCGTCCGCAAACGTGTAACGCAAAGCCGTCTCGCTCGGAGCGTCGCGCTGCAAGGGCACTAGCGCATGTCTTTCCTGAATCCGCTCTAAAACTTCGCGCCCGCCTACAAGCAGCTTGCGGTCCCATTGATGGCCGTTGTCTAAAGGCATGTACTCGATGAATCGCATAGAGATGCCCGTCGCTCTTGCGAAGTCCGCGAAGTCTGCCACTTCCATATCGTTAAGGCCGCGAATGACTACACAATTGATCTTGGGCGGCGGAAACCCCGCCTGCATCGCGGCTTCGATGCCGTCGAGTACCGATTGAAGCGCATCGCGTCGCGTGATCTCTTTGAAGGTTTCAGGCTTCAGCGAATCGAGGCTTATGGTCAGGCGATGGAGTCCCGCTGCGCGAAGAGATGCGGCCCTTTTATCGAGACCGTCCGCATTGGTCGTAAGCGCAAGGTCGTGGACTCCGGGTATGCGCGCGAGGTTTTCAATGAGGTATTCAATATCGCGCCGGACGAGAGGCTCGCCTCCGGTCAGGCGGAGTTTTTCGACGCCCAGGCCAACGGCTATCTCGGCGATCAGGATTATCTCTTCATAAGTCAGCATCTCCTGCCTGCGCTTCCAGACTATATCTTCATCGGGTATGCAATAAAAACATCGGAAATTGCAGCGGTCGGTGACAGAGATTCGCAGGTCTCTGATCGTCCGCCCGAACTTGTCTTTTAGAAGTCCTTCTGTCATATCACGGGTCGCTTTCCGTTACACGGATTCTATCAACCTCAATGACCCATAGCAAGCGGGGCAAATTGCGCAATGAGCTCAAGCCTTATCAAAGACCGGCATCGGAATCGGATGGCATTTGCGTAGAACGCGCCCTGCGGCTTATGATGAGCCCTGAGACTCAGGAAGTTGAGGAGTGAAATCATGCAGGAGCAAATACTTATTGAAAAGATCCGTCGACTGCCCGCTGACAAGCAAGCCGAGGTAGAAGATTTCGTGGACTTTCTCAGTCAGCGCGAGGAAGACCGCCAACTGACCCATGCGGCTGCAAAACTTTCGGAAGAAGCATTCCGAAAGCTTTGGGAAAACGAAGCGGACGCGGCTTATGACAAACTATGAGTTCGGAGATGTGATCCTGTGAAACAGCCTAAAAAGGAACAGCCAGAAAGCATTTGCACCCCCGCTCCCCTGCTCCCCTGCTCCCCTGCTCCTAATCTTCCCTAATGCTTCCGCCCGCGACCGTTGCAGGTTTCGGTTGCCTGACCGCGCCGTATCGTCTGTCGCGTTTCTGATATTCGATTATCGCTGTGAGAAAATCGCGGCTGCGAAAGTCGGGCCACAGGGTTTCGGTCACATATATCTCCGCATAAGCGATCTGCCATAGGAGGAAGTTGCTTACGCGCATCTCGCCGCTAGTGCGAATGAGCAGGTCAGGGTCGGGAATCGAATTGGTGTAGAGACGATCCGATATTTTTTGCTCGTCTATTTCATCAGCTTTCAAACGCCCTTCGGATACTTCGAGTGCCAGTCGTCGGCAGGCGTCTACAATCTCGGTGCGCCCGCCGTAGTTCAAAGCTATGTTGAGCAGAAGGCCGGTGTTTTGTGAAGTCGCTTGCTCCGCCTTGCGAATCGCTTTCAAAACCGACGGGTCGAAATCCTCAAAGCGGCCGATCATCTGAAAGCGTATGTTGTTCTTTTGAAGGGTTCTCAACTCTTTGCGAAGGAACTCTTTCAACAATCGCATAAGGGCTTCGACCTCGAATCGGGGCCGCTTCCAGTTCTCGGTCGAAAACGCAAACAACGTGAGATAATCGATGCCCAATCGGGCCGCCGTCTCAACGGTCACTCGCACGGATGTCGCGCCCGCCCTGTGTCCGCTCACGCGCGGCAAATCCCTCACGGCCGCCCACCGCCCGTTTCCGTCCATTATGATGGCCACGTGAGAAGGGAGATTCTCATAATCCAGCCGCCGCAATAAAAACTCATCCCCTGCTTCATCATTCGCTCCAACGTCGTATTTCGTTACCGCCATGATCTTTTATTCCTTTGATTCATAATTCCTCATCGCTTCAGCCTTCAATCCAAAGGGCCGATCTTGATTCTCTTCTTAAAGATCGCATCGAGGATGTCTCCTAAAGGCCCGCCCTCGGAAAATTTCAGGCTGAGATCGGATATGTTCGCGGGCACATCGAAAACGACCTCCGTCACACATTCTTCTCCCGCAAGAATGCGTGCCGCGCAGGGGTCTATGTAACCATCCCTGGACTCAAGCGCATCTTGCCCTTCGGCTGATATGCGGTATTCCCTTCCCGCGCCGTCTATCAGGATGACTGCCTCATTGTTAAACTGGTAGTCGATTCTTTTAGCGTGATTCGCAACCTTGATCGTGACGATGCAGTATGTGCCTCTCGCCTTCCTTATGTTTGTGCCGCTCCCCAGAGAATCCGTTTTTCTCACTCTCTGGACCGAGAACGCGAAATCATCGTACCGTATCTCCTGATTGAGACCCGCCGCCTGATTGTGCCGGTTCAAGGCAGCGAGTGACGCCAGAAAAATCAAACACAGCCCCACCACTATCACAGCTATGACGAAAGATTTTTTCCAGATCGCGTTCACTCGAACTCCATTAAAAACAGGCATCGTTTCGGTAGCCCGACCGTAAGGAGGTTTTTTTCAAGGGCAGGGAACCCCGGCGCTTTTTTGAGCATCCGAAACCCGTGCCGCGAATCTTGCCATTCAGTCTCCCGGAGGTTAACTTACCTGTGATCCTTCGATGTGGGGCGCGCGGTGCGGGGATTGCGGTTTGAAGATATGAGCACCGGTCTATCGATCAAAAATCCGCAACCGGCAATCCCGTCCCGCCAGGCAGGACTATACAGGGCCGTCGGGTGAGAAAAATGAGCTATCAATGAGAAAGTTGTGAGAAAATCAATTTTATGAGTCAGGTGAGGACGCAGGCAGCCGGTTATAGCTTCGATGAGTTTTACATCGATGCGCTAAACCGACGATTGTGGCGCAACGGGGAGTTGTTGGCCCTCAATTCAAAATATTTCGATGTGCTGCTGTTGCTCGTGAGCCAGAGCGGGAAACTGGTCGAGAAGCAGCGAATCTTCGACGAGATATGGGAAGGCGTCTTCGTGACCGACGCCGCGCTGACCCAATGCATAAAGGACATTCGCCGACAACTCGGCGATGACGCTTCAAACCCGCGATACATCAGGACCGTCCCGAAGCACGGTTACACATTCATTGCCGACACAATCGAGTCAACCGAAGACATCGCCCTGACAGCCCATGTTTCCGCTGTCTCCACTCAGCCAAAGACCATGCCCCGGCCGTACAAGTTCCTGGATTATTACACAGAGCAGGACGCGCAATTATTTTTCGGCCGAGAGCAGGAGGTCGAAACCATAAGCTCGCAAATCCTCGCCCGTCGCTCTTTCATACTGCACGGGCGGTCTGGCGTGGGCAAAAGCTCTATACTGCGCGCGGGGCTTATGCCTCGCCTCAAATCCGCAGGCCATCAAGTCTTCGTGATTCGCAGCTTCACCGACCCGCTACATCAAATGGCCGCCGCGCTCTCATCTCCCTTGCCCCAAGACCTGTCAGACAAAGAGGCGATCATACGGCGACTCAAAGAAGCGCCGCCCCTGACCTTCACGATCTTTTTCCTCGATCAGTTCGAAGAGTTTTTCCTGTTGCTCACGGAAGAGACCCGCCGACGATTCATAGATGCTATGGCCAGAATGATGGAAGGGGCAGGCCCTTCTATAGCCGACGAGGCGCTTCCGCTGCGGCTTGTGTTCACGTTGCGTGAAGACCTGCTCGCGGAGATGAGCCAGATAAAACCGGCCATCCCGGAAATCTTTCATCACGAATACCGCCTCAAACGATTGGGCCGCCATCAAGCAGCTATTGCCATAAAGGGACCGGCGGAGGCTTCCGGGTGCCGTTATGAACCGCAACTCGTCGAGAGGCTCCTTGACGACCTCACTGATGGAGAAGGCATTGACCCGCCGCAGATGCAGATCGTCTGCGACAACCTTTACGACGCGAGAGACGAGCAGGGCAATCTCACGCTCGACGCTTACGAGCGGCTCGGAACGGCCTCACAGATACTCGCGGGTTATCTCGACCGCGTGCTCCGCCGTTTCAACCGGGCGGATCTCGAAACCGCAAAAGAGATACTTTCGGCGCTGATATCGGTCGACGGGCAGCGAATCATTCTGCGCGCAACGGAGATCGAAGCCCGCACCCGTAACCGAGCAGGCAAAGATGCTTCGCGTATAACCCGGCTGGTCGAAGAGATGGTCGCTGCTCGCGTCGTGCGCCGCCGCAGTCAGGACGGCGAGGCGTGGCTTGAGCTTGCGCATGATTTTTTGACCCCTGAAGTATCGAGATGGCTGACCGATGAAGCGCGCTCGCTCAAGCGCGCCCGCGCCGTCATCGGGCGGGCGATGGAAAATTATCGCTCGCACGGTTTGACCGTAGACGGCGACGCGCTCGATTTGCTTCTGCCTTTCGGCGAGCAACTGGGTCTTACGGGCGAAGAGGCGGACCTTTTGATGTTGAGCGTTCTCACCCGTGCGCGCAACGCGCCCGCGTGGCTGGTCTGCGCCGCGCCGGGGTCTGCAAAATTGATAGTCGAATCGGCGCGCGCCTCGGAACCCGAAGTGCGATTGTGCGCCATAGAGGCGTGTCTCTTATTGCTCGATGACGGGATGAAAGACTTGCTCCGCAAAATGGCGCTGTGGGACGAAGACCTCGGGGTGAGAAAGGCCGCTGCAATCGCTCTCGGCGACCGGTTTCAAGAAGAGGCGGCAGTGCTGCTGTCGGAAAGCGAGCGAGCGGATGAAAAAGAAGCGGGATTGATAAGGAAGATTTCCTTATATCTACGGCGCGCGATAAGCCTTGCGATGTTGCGCGATCATGACAGACGACTCGCGCCGCTTTCAGCCCTTTCGATTCCGGTCGCTCTCCTCGTCGTGATGGGACTCGCGTGGGTGAGGCTCCGAAGAGACGGGCACGAAATACTACGAAGAGGGATTGGCGGGACGCTTGGCGCGATGGCTTCGGGAGTGCTGGGCGGATTGATGCTCGGCGCAGGGCTTGCGATGGCGCGACACGCGACGGCCTTCGAGGCCGCTTCGCTCATACTTGTGCTTGTCAGCATGGGCACATTCATAGGCGCGATAGGCGGACTTGGCGTGAGCTTCGCCATGATAGCTGCGGCCCAGGTGACCTATCGCCACAGTCGCTGGTGGTCCGTAGTAGGCGGCGCGGCCGGCGGGGCCATCGTTGGAGGCAGTTCGAACCTGCTTGGGACCGACGCCCTCAGAGCCTTGTTCGGACAAAACCCGACGGGGCTTACCGGGGCGCTCGAAGGCGCGGTCATAGGAGCGGGCGTGTCGCTCGGCGCGGTACTCGTAATGCAGTTGACGGGCGGCGCGCGGCCCTGGCAAAAGATATTGGGCGCGAGCCTCGGAGCCATGTGCGCAGGGATAGCATTGACTGTGATAGGGGGGAACCTCTTCAGCAGCAGCCTCGAAATAGTGGCCCGCTCATTCGCCGATTCTCAAATGAGAATGGACCCTCTGGCCCCTTACTTCGGCGAAGTCCGCTTCGGGCAAACCACTCAGATAATCATGGGCGCGATAGAAGGATTGCTCTTCGGCGCAGGCATGACCGCAGGGATAGAGATGTCGAATCGCGGTCGGAATGAAGAATCCGGTTCGACAGGCAAGTAGAAAATATAAACACCTCTTGAGAAGTTCAAGCAACCGGGTGAGAGGGTCATGGCCGCCTCGAAGAACGAAGTAGACAAAAACTGAAAGAGGATGAGCGGACGAAGGTGCAAAAAAAGTGCAAGTTGAATAAATCACAAAAGCAATGGAGCGCCTTTCTTTAAAGGCTCCTTTATGTACTCGTACCTGCGCCTTTTGTTGGATACATGCCATCGGATTGTGATTTTTTCTTTGTGAGTAAAAATCACCGCATACCTTTCGTATAAGTAAGATAAGATGGCCGATGATACTTTTGGCCTCCTTTGATTGAATCAGGTTTCTGAAGACTTTTTTTATATACTGCGCGCGGGGCAAAATGAAAATTTTTCCAGAGAGGAACGCTTATGTGGAGTGCGCCGCCCTTTTTCTTTCTT
>JAKEHD010000698.1 GCA_022615215.1 Blastocatellia bacterium | reverse complement strand
TTTTCTGCGAGCTTCGCTTGAAGATGAGAAAGCCGGTAGCTGGCCTGTTCCAGCATCTTCAGGCGGCGCGGTTGATCTATGATACGGTTGAGCGCATCGTTCAACTCGCTTTCAAGCGCGCGCGACGACGACAGAAGATGCTGCTCGAACCTTTGCATAACGACCTGTCCCTTCAAGCGGGCCAACAGCAGAGGCGGCATCAGGCGATGTACGAAATGGGCCGCCTCCTGCCGCGCGCGGTCGTTGTCTCGCACGAGCAGCGCCCATGCTTCATCTTCCAGGCCCGTCGGAATCGCAAAATAACCGAAGTCCAATTCCACAAGCTCGATTTGCCGGACCTGTTTTTCAGCCCATCTTTCCAAAATAGTCCGGGCAATCTGTTTCGCTTCATCTTCACGAAGCTCTCCTGTTTCCACAGTGAGACAGGCCGCATCCCCTAATAAAGATTTCACGCTCTTATCGCCCGGCCATGCTGATTTCATGAGGAGCGAAACGTCTTCAGGGACCGCCGCGCCTTCCCGCGCGCACCCTGATTGGATATAGAAAACGTCCAGAAGCATACGGGCTTCCAGAGTACGCAAAATGCCTGAAGATTTGCGCCAGGGAAGGCTTGCGAGATGGGCGTTCGTCTGGCGGATGCGGGGCAACTTTTCGGGTTGAGCCACCCTGGACTCTTGCCATCCGCCCGACCATTCCACTGCGCTGTTGAGTGACTGATTGAAAGCTTTCCAGCAGGATTCCAGGTGTTCGGACTGGTCATGGCCGTGCCAGCCCAGGTAAAACCACCAGCGCCAGACGGTCGCATCTTTCAGCATCGCTTCAGCCATTTTGTTTTCTTCCTGAGCCAATAAGTTCAGAGTTCAAGCTTTAGCTTGCTTTCAAATCGGCAACCTGAAGGTCGAACTTTTAACTTCTTCTCTCCTGATCGATCGGCTACTCAATTACTGATCTTCTTCCTGCTTTTGATTCTCTTGCTGCTCGCGCTCCGGCAGTTCGATCATACGGTTGCAGACCTGTTGCAGGCGTTCTTCTTCACTCAATGTGTCGGACGGAGATGGCAACATCCTCTCGCGGGACAGCGCCTGATAACCTCGAAGCAGCCCGCGCCCGTATTCATAGCGGCCCAGCAATTTGCAGATTTCATCAGCCGCGCGTTCGATCTCTTCACGACCCGGCCCGGATTGCAGGCCCGCTATGATATTGCTGTATGATGAGGCGAAGCCATTCCAATGATCGCCCAACTCTACTTGAAGCCGGTCCCAATTATCTTCGAGCAAACTTACTACCCACTCAGCATCCATTTATAGTTACTCCTTTTTACCTGGCCTTCCAACCCGTGAGGCCCTAAGCCCCTTTATCTCCGGGTGCCTTGCATAGCGCGTCAGCGGCCCTCATTCACCCATAGCCAGGATAAATCACAGCCCGAATGACGTGACCGCGCGCTCTGTTCCTGACGGCCTGATTCAGCCTCGATGCTCAGACGGCTACGTCAACTCAAACCAATCGATGAGAATGGCGTTTGGATATATTGATTCCGCATCTTTCCTGGTCGCCTTAAAACAGACTGAGGCTGCATAAATTCCGATTGGAGAGGCACGCAGTGGCTTGCGAAACTCCGAGTTGACTTTAATTACACACAGGTGAAAAGTCAATCTCAGGCAACGAGCCAGCAGTTCATATCCCGCTTCTCAAGCTCTCGACTCATTAATCATCTTCTTGCTCTAATGATTCGCCAGGATTACTCTATTCAAAGGTTATTCATAAGAGAGGAAGGATAGCCGCGCTGAAAAAATTTGGAAAGGCATAAGGTATGAGCACTCTTGTTGACACCGAACGTTATTCAATCGATGCGCCCCATCCTGCGTTTGCGGGGAGGGGCAGGCCGAGCAGTCTCGATAGTGAGATCGGCGCGACCGTTTTTGCCGAAGCGATGCCATTCCCTTTGCCACAACCCGCTCCAGAAACTTTCTTGCAAATGGACTTCCCCGATTTTAACTTTCGACTTGAGGCTCCAATAATAGACTTTCAATCAGCGAGCAAGGATGGGAAGGTAACTGCAAGAGTCGCTATTGATGCAGATGTCTCTTTGCGCTTATCTCTAACCGGCAAGTTGATAGAAGACGGAAGTAAATTTCGAATGGAACAAGTCTTCATCAGCATAGAGTTGGCAGATCAAAAAGCCCGTGCCGAATTCATTGCCTCGACTCTTTGGGCCATGCTCAGTCTCGATGAGAAGGCATCTTTACAGATTCCACAAATCAGGCTTGATGTGAATTCGCACTTTGAATTGCCACTCTTGGAAATTAGCAATCTGCTAAGGAACCGGCAGACAGCCTACCGGCTCATGGTGATCGAGCGAGCAACCAGTGTAAAATTCCGGCTTCCAAATAATTATTCGGGGAGCGAGATAGAGGCGATTTCATATATTTTCCACGCAATAGTAGATCGCTCGTTTGTCTGGCCTATAGATACCGTTACGGTTTACGTGCCAGCTACTCAAGAGCACCTCGCAAAACTGCCTTTCGACGATGGTCCTACCCGGCAAATGCTTGGTCCGATCCCAGGTATGAAAAATATACTCGGTCACTCAATCTCACTTGGGAACGAAGAGTTGTTGATAGAAGATATGATCATCGGGAACGCTGACCGGGTACGCGGCGAATTAGCCTGCAACGACGGTCATCAGGTTGAGATGGTGATCCGGTCGTTGAGCGGTCAAGCCATAGTTAAACTGCCAGAAGCGCCCCAGTTGCCAGACGAGCCATGGGATCCGAAGACTCAGGCATTGATCGACCTGGAATCAAAACTGGATGCTTGCCTTGTCGAACGCTATAACGCTCTTGCCGCTGCAACCCTCGCTGATTTGACTGAGGAGGAGAAGGCAGAAGTAACAGCCCGCCCAGAATTAGACTTCGAAGCTTTCTTGATGGACGACACGGATGGAGAGAATGACTGATGGGATTCGGCTCGGCTATTGATGAAATCTCGTTTGTTTTAGACACTGATATATTGACCGCTTGGAGGTTTCAAAAGCCCTACGTTCTGCAAGAAATCAAAAGGCTTAAATACCCGCCAGCACTAACCTCGATAACCGTTTTCGAGGCGCTTCACGGATTTGAGAAATCAGCAGCCAAATCTGGAGGACTTAATAAACGAATAGAGCAAGATCGTGCTAAAACGGAGCAATTGATTCAATCTTGTGAAATATTACCTTTCGATCAAAACGCCGCTGCAATAGCTGCTTATGTTTTCCCACGTCTTTCTCAAATTGAGCGCAACAAGCACTGGCGTGATTTGTTTATCGCAGCAACAGCCCTGGCTCATAGACATGGCATCGCAACGCGAAATCAAAAAGACTTTGAACTTATAGCCAACCACCTGCCTCTCTCGCATCAACCCTTACGGCTTGTGGTTTGGAAACCTTGAAGCGAGGACTCGCCATAACTACGAAAGCTGAAAACCCATCAGCCCGCAATTATCAAAAGCCCATCAATTGACGGGCGCGGCGGCGGCGCGGATTGCCTCGATCACTTCGTCGTCGCCCGGACGGAAGAGTGGAAAGACAGATTTGCGATAGCGGATCACTCCGTTCGCATCTATCACTATCACAGCGCGCTGCGAGACGCCTAGCAGCGATTTCGCTTTGTATAACTCCGACACCGCACCGCTCTCGTCTGCGAGCAATCGCTGAGGCAGGCCGTGATGCTCGGCGAAACTTTTGTGCGATTCCACAGAACCTATCGAAAGGGCCACGACCTCTGCGCCCGTGCCTTCATAATCGGTCCAGCGGTCGCGCATGCTGCACATCTGTTTCGTGCAGACGGGCGTCTCGTCTTTCGGGTAAAAGACCAGCGCCACGACCTTGCCGCGATGGTCTGACAACCGCCACGCCTGATTGTCTGCGTCCTTGAGTTCGAAATCCGGCGCGAGTCGCCCGACCTCTGCGCCCGTAGCCGTTCCCGTTTCTCCTCTGCTCATAAAATCCTCCTCGCTGCCCGAAGAAAGAAATCTTTATCGGTTTCAGACAGCTTTATTTATTGTCCGGCGGAGATTTATTTCTGCTTCAACAACTCGACTATCTCTTTATGGTTCTTCTCCTGCGCATAAGCGGCAGCAGTGCGGCCGCTGCTGTCCTGAACAGATGGGTTGGCACCCGCTTCGAGCAGGAATTTGACTATCTCTGTATTACCGACGAGCGCCGCATTCATCAGCGCCGTATAGTTGCCCGGCGTCTTCGCATTCACATCGGCCCCTCGCTCAAGCAGCAACTTGACGATATCGAGTTTGTTCATTCCCGCCGCATTCATAAGGGCCGTTACGCCTGAATTGGTCTGCGCATTCACATCGCCCCCGCTGTCGAGGGCCGATTTCACGCCGTCGATATCGCCCTTCTGCACTGCGAGTATCAGCGGCGTCCGCCCATCCTGGTCCCTGCGGTCAGGGTGCGGCTTATTATTATTCTGGTTGCTCTCGGAACTTCCGCCGCAACCCGCAAGCGATATAACTATCAGTAAAAAGATTATAGTTCGTATGCTTGACATGAAATCTCCTTTTCCCGTACCTCTGCATCATCTAACTGTTCCATCACCACATCCAGGTACTCACGTATAGCATCGGCAATGTTTGCGAGCGCCTCCTCTTCGGTGGCTCCTTGAGAACAACAGCCGGGCAGACCCGGCACCCATACGCTGAAACCTTCTTCTGATTGTAAGAGCGCAACTTTATACTTCATCCTATTCCTCCAACCTCAAAGCATATCCCGATTCGCATCCATGAAAGGGCTTACGTCTGGCCGCTCCGGTTTTTCAGATATACAATCTCGAACCCGCTATTCATCCTTAGCAACCTCGCGCAGTGTGGCTTTCTCATTTTCTACAGTTTTGCTCACAGCAACTCCCTGCGCAAGTCCAACACTGTTTCTTACCAGCAAAAACACAACGGACCACGGACCACGGACGAATGACAAATTTACGCGCTCGCCGCTTTAACCTTCAATCCCAATCGTTCCATCTCATACAGCAAAGTTTCGCGCAGCCCTTCTTCGAGCGGGCGCGCTTCGAAACCAAGTTCGCGCCTGGCTCTTTCATTACTCCCGATGTAAGTCACCCCGGCGACCACGCGCAAGCTTTCGGCGCTGTAGGTCGCGGGCAATGGGATTACCGCCCCAACTACCTTCATAATTGATGACATAGCCTTCAACATTCCGGGACCGGCGTGAAGGCCCGGCGCTTTGATGCCTGTGATCTTTTCGGCCATCTCGAAGGCTTCCTGGAAGGTGTAGACCGGCCCGGCGATTATATAGCTCTCGCCCGGCTCGCCCTTCTCCATAGCCAACAAGTGACCGCGTGCAGTGTCATCGACGTGTGCCCAGCAGAAGGCGGTCTTTCGAGGAATCATCGGGAGTTTGCCTTCGAGATATTGAATCAGCGCATCGTGCATGGGACTCTCATCGCCGGGACCGTAAACGAGGCCGGGCTGGACTATGACGAGCGGCAATCCCTCTTCCACCTTATGCAGGGCCACCTCGTAATGAGCAAGCCATTTCGTGCGGTCATACTCGCTCAACCAGGGACCGTCGTGACGGTATGTCTCGTCTACAAGTCGTCCTCCTGTATCTGAGAAGACCGCGAGCGTGCTCGTGTAGACACCTTTAGGGATGCCAAGCTCTTTCATCAATTCAAGCACGTTGCGTGTGCCGCCCACGTTGACCCGTTCGGCCTCGCTATTGTCTTTCGCGCCGATCTTGTACCACGCCGCTATATGAAAGACGCCTTCAGCGCCGGTCATAGCTAAACGCATGCTCTCTTTATCGGTTATATCGCCTTCGTGAATGGAGACGCCGAGTGCAGAGAGGTCTCTGGCCTTTGCGGGGGTGCGCGCGAGGGCCGCGACCTCGTGGCCTGCTTCGATGAGTTGGCGGGCGACTCGGCCGCCGATGAAGCCCGTCGCTCCGGTCATGAAATATTTCACCCTGCACCTCCTTTGAATGCTCAGGCTATGTGTATAACCCAAACGGAATTCCCTCGACAAGTCGCTGCCGTCAATGAACGCGCGCGAGGTTGATGCGTGATGCGTTGATGCGCAAAATACGAGCATCGTTTCACAGCGTAGATCGCGTATATGTTCAGACAAGCAAAAAAACTCACCACGGAGACACGGAGACACGGAGAAAAACTCTCTGTGCCTCCGTGTCTCCGTGGTGAAATCCCATTCCTATTCTGAACACTTACTCGATCGCGCCCGGCTTGACAAGCTATACGGCTTTCCAGTATTCGATATAGTTTGATTTTCTCTCAGCACAGTTAACATTGTGTTTGTGAATCGTCTTTCCACCTTAGCGATTGATACAGGAGACCACTGAATGGCGAAGAAATACGTTTATCTTTTTGCGGACGGCAAAGCCGACGGTCGGGGCGACATGAAAGACCTGCTCGGCGGAAAGGGCGCTGGCCTGGCCGAGATGACCAATGCCGGATTGCCTGTGCCGCCCGGTTTTACCATTACCACCGTGGCCTGCAATGCATACTATGCGGCCGGTGAACAATTTCCTGAAGGCGTGTGGAACCAGACGCTCGCGGCCATGAAAAAAGTCGAGCGCGCGACGGGCAAGAAATTTGGCGACGCCGCAAACCCGCTGCTCGTATCCGTGCGGTCGGGCGCGAAATTCTCCATGCCCGGAATGATGGACACAGTGCTCAACCTCGGACTCAACGAAGAGACCCTCAAGGGCCTGGCTGCGCTCACTTCAAACGAGCGGTTCGCTTATGACGCATACCGCCGCTTCATACAGATGTTCGGCAAAATAGTGCTCGGCATCGACGGAGAAATATTCGAGCACGCGCTCACCGAAGCCAAACGAAAGGCCAAAGCGAAACTCGACACAGACCTGACGGCAGATCATCTAAAGCATGTCTGCGAAGAGTTCAAAGCTATAGTACGCCGCGAAACCGGCTCGGACTTTCCCACTGATCCTTACCGCCAACTCGAAGAGGCCGTGAAGGCCGTCTTTCACTCGTGGAACGGCGACCGCGCGAAGGCTTATCGCCGCAGGGAGAAGATACCCGACGATCTCGGCACGGCGGTCAATGTGGTGACTATGGTGTTCGGCAACATGGGCAACGATTCGGGCACGGGCGTGGCCTTTACGCGCAATCCCGCGACCGGCGAGAAGTTGCTCTTCGGCGATTACCTGACCAATGCGCAGGGCGAAGACGTTGTCGCGGGCATTCGCACTCCGAAACATATAGATGAACTCAAACAGGATATGCCCGAAATCTATGATGAATTCGTCGCGGTGGCCGAAAAACTCGAACGCCACTACCGCGACATGCAGGATCTGGAATTCACAATCGAGCGCGGAAAATTGTGGATGCTTCAGACACGCAACGGCAAGCGCACAGGTTCCGCAGCGGTCAAGATTGCGATAGACATGGTGCGCGAAGGACTTATAGATGAACGAACCGCCTTGCTGCGCGTGCCCGCAGGCGACCTCGATCAATTGCTGCACAAGATGGTAGACCCGAAGGCTAAGGTCAAAGTACTGACCACGGGCATCAACGCAAGCCCCGGCGCAGCCGCGGGCCAGGTTGTGTTCACGCCACAAGAGGCTGAAGAGTGGGCGGCCAGAGGTGAGGATGTAATACTGGTCCGCCGAGAAACTTCCCCCGAAGACGTGCGTGGTATGGATGCCGCGCAAGCCATACTGACCTCGACAGGGGGAGCTGCATCTCACGCAGCAGTTGTGGCGCGCGGATGGGGAAAGCCATGCATAGTTGGTGCAGGCGACATAGCGATCAGTTACCGTAAAAATGTATTTTCCGTAAACGGCTCTGTGATCCACCGTGGAGATTGGATAACGATTAATGGTACAACGGGCCAAGTGATAGAAGGTCTGGTTCCACTAATTGATCCTGAACTGGGCGATGACTTCCGGCAGTTGATGGAGTGGGCCGACAAGTACCGCGTGCTCCGCATCCGCACGAATGCTGACACTCCAGGCGATGCAGCGGTTGCTCGTGAGTTCGGAGCCGAAGGCATAGGGCTTTGTCGCACGGAACACATGTTTTTTCAGGATGACCGCATAGACTATGTGCGGCAGGTAATACTTGGCTCACTCGACTACAAACGGCTCGAACATGAGATTGCAACGGTTGAAGCCCAACTCAAACGTGCTGCTTCGCCCAAGAAGCACGCGGAGTGGGCCGCTCCACTCAAAAGGCTGAAGAAAGAGATCAAAGAGCCCCAGCGGTTGTATATTGGCGGACTCAAGCAACTTCTTAAGTTTCAGCGAAAGGATTTCGAGGGTATTTTCCGCGCGATGGACGGATTACCTGTAACAATAAGAACGCTTGATCCACCGCTACACGAGTTCCTACCCCACACCAGGAAAGAGACGGATGAACTAGCAAACAAACTCAATGTTAGCTCGGATCACTTATGGCAACGAGTCGAGTCGTTACGCGAACTCAATCCTATGCTGGGACATCGCGGATGCCGTCTCGGAGTCGTATTCCCTGAGATAACTGAGATGCAGACTCGCGCAATATTCGAGGCGGCCGCGAAAGTTCAGAGAGGCGGCAAGAGAGTGCTGCCAGAAATTATGATTCCGCTTGTGAGCGATGTGACTGAACTTGAGAGGCAAACCGAAGTTGTGCGCAAAATCGCTTCCCAGGTCGAACTAAATACAGGGCAGAGGATTGAATATCTCGTTGGTACTATGATCGAGCTTCCACGCGCGGCTCTCACCGCGGACAAGATTGCTGAGGTTGCAGAATTCTTTTCGTTTGGCACAAATGATTTGACCCAGACCGCTTATGGTATCTCGCGCGATGATTCCGGCAAGTTCCTTCCTTTTTACATTGAACACGGCATCTTTGAGAGTGATCCTTTCCAGGTGCTTGATCAAGAAGGGGTTGGCCAGCTAGTAAAGATCGGAACGGAGAAGGGCCGCTCAACACGAAGGGGGCTGAAGGTAGGCATATGCGGTGAGCACGGTGGCGAACCCTCGTCAGTTGGTTTTTGCCATCGTGTGGGATTAAGCTACGTTTCCTGTTCGCCTTATCGCGTTCCGATAGCGCGGCTGGCAGCAGCACAGGCTGCGCTTGACTCTGAGAACATTTTGTAGCTTGACCTGATACTACAACGGGATTTTGCGCGGGGAATCGGGGCTGGTATTCTATAACCCCTTGATTTGTCTTCGGAAACCACTACCTCTGGTAGTGGTACAGTTATCCGGTTCTACCGTTGAAAGGCATAAGATGTATCTTCCTTGAAGGTGCGAAACAATCAAGAGGATACATCAGGAGCAAGGGCATCCTATGAAATCTCTCGCTGAAATATTGGCAGTATATGCACTGCCAAGAAGAACCAAAGCTTCGACTCAAAATGAGCCAAAGATAGTTCTTCAAGTAGAATGACAACATCGCACCTTCCAGGTGCAATCATCTCAAGCCACCGCCTCTGGCGGTGGTAGTTGACTCTATTCTATATGTCTGTATCGGGTAGTTGGTCGACCTGTCGATCGCAGTCGACCCGTTGTGGTAGTTGACTCTATTCTATATGTCTGTATCGGGGGCTGCTTGTAAATCGGCCATTTTAAAGAAAATCTCGTTGTAGTATTAAATGATCTTATCACTTAAAGCATATATTTTTGGAAAGGCTTCCATTGATAAATGAAATAGATGAGCCTATAATTGTGGCCGTTTGCAATTGGAGGCGATAATTATGAACAATGCTATTTTACGTTCCTTAAATATCAACAAACACACTAAGACTCGCATAATGGCCACCGTCGGTCCCTCCTCAATGAAATATGAAGACTTAAAGAGAATGGTAGAAAATGGCGTGAACTTCTTCCGATTCAATGGCGCTCACATTGTGGAGCAGAATCCTGGGAAGGGCGAGTTGAGTTATGAGCAGGCTAATACGATAGTAGAGCATATACGTCATCTTAGAAACGAGTTTCGGCAATTAATAGGAATATATTTTGACCTCGGAGGGCCTAAGATTCGCGTCCTACAAGTGCTAAGTGTTCAGCGAAGCGGCCATAAAAATGAGGTCAAAGATAACTGGCTTCAGCCAAGAAAAGATGAAATAGTAACCATCTATCCGCGGAGTGAGGAAAAGGAAAAAGAGTTTGAGACGAAGCATAAGGAATTTGAAGAGAAATCGGAGGGGCTAGATTGGACTGACCAGAGTTCAATAAAGGAATTCTTTAATTATATAGGAAAAACAGATGGCTATGAAATAATGTTGGGAGGGGACGTAGAGAAAGTAACTGACTTTGCTCAAGAGAACCCTATCCACCTGAAAGATGGATGGTGCAAGCTCAAGATCCTCAACTCAGAAAATGAAAAACTGACATGTAAAGTAGAATATGTAGACTCCAAATTCGAATTTCGCCCGGGGCAAGGGGCAAACCCTTTTCGTCATATTTTCAAATATATAATCACGAAAAAAGACGAGAACGATATAGAGCGAGCGTTGAGAATGGGGGCTGATATAATTTCTCTTTCTTTTGTCTGCTCTCCGTTAGATGCAGATAATTTGCGCGAAATAATAAACGCGAAGAAAGAGACAATTCTTAAAGATGAGAGTTTCCTGGCGACTCAATCTGAGTTGTATCAACGTTATATAAGCAAGGAGCACGAAATTCCCATCTTTGCTAAGATTGAAACAGCTTTTGCTGTTCTTCAGGAAGAAGCGCGTAGGTATGCCAAAGAGCAAGAAATAGAAGTTCCCATAAACAAAGACTGGAACCCGCTACTTGAGATCGCAGAAAGGTTCAATGGTTTGATGGTTGCCCGAGGTGACCTCGCTGTTGAGGTAGAAAAGTACAAAGTGCCCGAACTACAAAGGCAGATAATTGAAATAGCTCACTTAAAGAACAAGCCCGTTATAGTCGCGACTGAAATGTTGGAAAGTATGAAAAGAGGTGATGCATCCACTCGCGCCGAGATCAGCGATATCAATACCGCTGTCCACCAGGAAGCGGACATCCTGATGCTTTCTGGAGAAACGGCTAATATAGATGGGGATCCGGCAAAACCAGTCGAGGAAATGCAAAAAGCCATCAAACAAGCTGAGGAGGAACGTTCGGTTA
>JAKEHD010000697.1 GCA_022615215.1 Blastocatellia bacterium | reverse complement strand
GGGACCTGATCGTCATCGTCGCCGGTTTAATCGGCGGGCCCTGGAGCGGCCTCGGCGCCGGTCTCCTGGCGGGCGGTGAACGCTATCTCCTAGGCGGTTTCAGCGCCTTGGCCTGCGGACTCTGCAGCCCGCTGCTTGCTTTATAGCCAAATGGCGGGTGCAAGCGTAGGCGCGAATCGCCGCCCCTTCCAGACCACAAGCTGGCCGAAAACTCAACTGAACCTGCATTAGAAGTTATCGAGAGATTCATTAAAACCTTATACCCGATAATGTCTATTTCTTTCTTGGTTTTCTTCGTGTCTCCGTGCCTCCGTGGTGAAATCCAATTCCATTTCTGAACATTTACGTTGGATTACCCGACCATTAATGCTGCGATGTATTATGGCGGGTGTGATTCCAGGAAGTCAGTCAACCGGCGATAAAGAAACAACAGGGTTCTCCCTGCTACGAGTCCCGGTTTTTGCCTGACTTGCCTCGAATAGTTTCACCTTACTCGGCGCGCGGTATAAAATCCGTTTTGCGATTACTCGACAGGAGCTTCCGTAATGATTCACGAATGGCGGCGCGGAGAATACCTTATAAGCACAGACCGGTCGCGGCTCGATGTGGGAGCGATTCATCAGTATTTGACGCGCTCTTATTGGGCCGAAGGGATACCTCTCCATATAGTCGAGCGATCCATAGAGCATTCGTTCCCGTTCGGTCTCTACAGGGGCGAGCGGCAGATAGGATTCGCCCGCGTTATAAGCGATTATGCCACTTATGCCTACCTGGCCGATGTGTTCGTGCTGGAAGAGTTTCAGCGACAGGGGTTGGGTAAATGGATGGTCGAGATCATAGTTTCACACCCCTCGTTAGAAGGGCTGCGGAGGTGGTCGCTCATCACAAGAGACGCGCATGACCTTTACCGGAGAGTTGGATTCGTCGACTTGAAGCGGCCGGAGATGCAGATGGAGATGGTCTTCACGGACATCTATAAGAAGGCCGCCCGCCCGCCTGATGAGAGGAGCGAGTAGTCGGTATCTATGGCCTATCGAACGACGATTCAAGTTCGCTTCGGCGATGTTGATAAAGCGGGGATAGTTTATTACCCGGTGATATTTCATTACCTGCACGTTGCTCAGGAAGACTTCTTCGCCGAGTATGCGGGCGTGCCTTATCACAGGCTCATCGATGAAGAGCGAACAGGGTTTCCGACCGTAAGCGATTCCACGGAGTTTTACAGGCCCATGAGATACGGCGACGTGCTTGAAATCCTCGTTCACATTTCGCGCGTAGGCCGCTCTTCGGTCACGTTCGAGTATCGCATCTACAGGGTCGGCTCGGATGAATTGCTCGCTCGCTCGTCTCAGATCAAAGTCGCCGTCGATATGGACACATGGGAGAAGGTCGAGATTCCCGACAAGTACAAAGAGATATTCGAAGGTTGCCGCGAAGAGACTTCTCCATAGTTGGCGGATGGAAAGAAGAAAGAATCCGGTCAAGAGAAAATTTCCTTACGAAGCAGCAGGATACTCTTCTCTCGACCGTCTTCTTCACTTCGACAGCGGGCCGCTCCGCGATTACGCATTCTCGGCCCGCGTTTTACCCGTTCAATAGCTCACGCCATGTTCGAGGTAGAATTTCATAAGGGTCAGAACCTCCCCCCAGCCGGTTGCCCGGTCGAGCAGGTCTTTCATTCCGGACGGGGTGTCTTCATAGCCATACTCGATGAGCCTGACGAGGGTTCCTTCTTCGACCGCTTCGAAATCGATCTCGACAGTCGTGTTATACGAGTCTCTATCGACTTTCCATTGAAAAACGAACCGGTTGGGCCGCCTGGCTTCCAGGACCGGGCCGCCGTTTTCTCCCGTGTAGCGTGCATGCCCCCAATCTTTCCATCGAAAATCGATCCTGCCTTCGGGCCGCGCATCCACCGATGCGCCGGTTGTAAACCATGCGTCGAGACCTTCGGCCGTAGCGAGGGCGTCGTATACGCGCTCCGGCTCGGCTCGAACGAGGGTTGTGAAATTGACCTTTTCGTCTATAGTCTTTCTCATGCAGTTGTTCCTCCCTTCGGTTATTTCTTCCGCTCCATTTTGAATGCCGACTGCGCATCCTTGCCGTTTTCGCGCCAGGTCCACATTTGTGTGAAGTGGTCCGGGTCTTCGAAGGTGAGGGCAAGTTCGCGCATGTGACCGGCAGAGGGCCTGGCCAGATTGCTCACCGAGACGAAGGTGAAGTTCAATGTCTTTATCTCGCCTGCGGGTACTTCAGCGCGCATACTCGGTTGATTGCCGTCCGAGCAATAGTGCGTCATCACGAGTTTATCGCCGTCCAGGTGATAGAGCGTGACCATGCTGGGCGCATTCTCTTCCTTGAGCGTCTCTATCAGGGCCATGCCGCCGGAGGCGATGTGATAGGAAATGGTTACTGGTCCCACAGGGCCTTTGCCCTGCCACTCGCCCTCAAGCGATTTGAGTTTTTCGAACCCGGCGGCGGCCTGGCTCTGAGCCGAAACCGTATGTACCGCCACAGTGATTAATAAAAGCGACAGCAGAACAGAAACATATAGTTTCATCGCGCGTTCACTCCTTTCAAATAGCATTACTCGAAAAAGTTCTCTTTTTTGCGCTGCTGTCAGGGATGTTATTTCATTCGTCGCTAGATGTCTTGAACGAACGGCGGGTGTTTTGAACGAATTTAGTGTCGAGGTGAAGATGGCGGAACTCGGCAGGGGGCATGCCTGTGGCGCGTTTGAAAACTCGCGAGAAATGGCTCTGATCGCTGAAGCCTGTGGCCAAGGATATATCGACCAGAGAGGCATCCGTGCAGGTCATCTGTTGTATGGCGCGCTCGATTCTGATATGTCGAATGAATTCTCCGAGAGTGCAATCGTGGTGTTCTCTGAAGACCTGCGCCAGATGAGATGGATGCACGCCGACAGATCGCGCAACCTCGGACAGGGTGAGCGGCCGGTCGAATTCGTCATTGATTTTTTCAACCACGAGCCGGAGCCAGGGAGGCGCTTTTTTCGTTTTGACACGTTTTGAAGCCCGCACAAGCCCGGCCAGTATCTCAAGCGTCAGCCCCTCGATTGCAATGTGAGAAACATCGTCTATATCCTTGAACTCTTTGTAGAGCCGCGCCATCAGCCCTGCAATAGAATTGTTATGGTTGCCTGTCAGAGAGGCGGGAGCGAGAGGTATATCCAATAAACGGTCTAGCCAGTCGCAGTCAAACTCCAGGTCGAAACTGCGAAAAGCCTCGCCTGAAAAACGTAGGGCGTGCGATTCGCCGGGATGGAAGAAGGTCACATTGAGGGGCGCGAGGTCTCGCGTCTTGCGCATATAAGTTTCACAGCATAAGCCTTCCAGGACGAACGTGATATGCGCCTGTTCGTGCGAGTGTGCAGGCACAGTAATATCTTTTTTGCTGACCGATTCACTCAACATGAAACCGGACGATTCGAATCGCCGGAGGATATTGCAAACCTGGTCCGAATCGTTTTCGCTTTCAAAGTCCATATCCTATCCCTTCCATCTCTGGTCAATCAGGATTGTTGCTGCTATATCCAGATTGAATTATTACGTATTTTCGTCCGATGGAAAAGTTTTAATTCAACAAGCATGCAAGCCGACCTGATTCGCTACACATCAAAACAGCGGTTGGCGGGGCGCAGCTTCGTCCGGTTGACGCGACTTGCTGCGAGGGGCTAGAATGAAACACCTTTGAGGCGCACGTGACGGCCCGCTCTATCAGGGGATGTGGCGGAACTGGCAGACGCGAAGGTCTCAAAAACCTTTGAGATAACCTCTCGTGTGGGTTCGATTCCCACCATCCCCATCAATAACTTACAGGGCAGCGACCGACGGGTCGCTGCCGCCTTGTCCGCAATCTCTGCTCCCCGTTTTATGAAGAAGCCCGATCTGAATTTCGACTCCCTCCCGCGCCCGGCGCTTACGGTCACTACTCTCGATATCTGCCTCAAATGCGCATTCGATTTCTTCACCAAACAACTCGGACTTGCCGCGCGCACCGCTTATTCCGAATTGAAAAAACACGTCCCCGAAGAAGCGGACTTCACGGGCGCGGCCACCTCGCGGCCACATTTTTTTTGTGAGAAGGGGCAGACTCGCTGCCCTTATTGCAACGGCTCCAGCCGCTGGTTTGCGCAATTTCGCGCCACTCGAATCGAGGCGCATCCCTCGTTTGAGAAGGAGCGGAAAAAACTATGGACCGCCCTCAAAAAAGATTCCGATAATTTTGCCATCTGGCATTCCGACCTGACCGGGATGCAGATATTTTCAGAATGGCTCGAACGCTTGAAGCGAGGGCTGGACTTCCAGGATGACGGCTGGATGATATATGTCGCCCTTGAGTGCGTAAAACGTTTCGCCCCGTCTTTCGGCCTCGAAGAAGCCCTGGAATCCCAAGTGCGCCGGGTTCAATCTTCGCGGCAAATCGAAGATGACTGGAGCTATGAGAAGGGACGGCTTTACGTTTCGCCCGCATTGTACGGAGACATCCTCCTTGTGCAACACCTGCTTTCGCGCTCGCACCAGCACGGCGGACGCACGTTCAAGGGGAGGCTCACTCTGCAAGAGTTGATGGGCCTCTTGCGGCGCATGGGATATTTCGAGGCGAGGGGCATAGAGCCTGATGGCCCTTATGAGGCGTTCGAGCAATCGATAGCCGCGATGGTTGCTAAGGGACCGGACGCGGTGTACTATGCCGTTGATCGCAGCGATTATTTGAAACGATTGAAAACAATCTACGAAAAGAAGCGCGAGAAAAAATGAAGATCAAAACCGCATTAATCACTCTGGTGATCGCATTGGCGCTGACGGCTTCGGCTGTCGCGCAGGAGAGTGCTCAAAAGGGGTTCGTCATATCGCTCAAAAACGGCAGCAGCGTGCGCGGGCAAACTCTCTCACGCGACGAAGCGAGCGGCCAGTTGCGCCTGACCATGACGGAGACCAGCACGGGCGCGCCAAAGAGTTATGCCATCATCGCTATGGATGACGCCGAAACCATCAGCGTTTCGTCTACCGAAAGCGATTCGATACTCGTGAAACTCTTCGGCGGGAGCGAACTCAAATGCAAGGAGTTCGGCCTGAACGGCGATGTCGTCACCGTAAGGCTCGGCAGCGCGAGCCGCATCGAAGTCCGCTGGGATCAGATCGAATCGATCAGCTTCGCACCTTGAAAACGTGTCAGTAGCCCGACCATGAGGGAGGGCTTGGAGACGGCTTGCGAGAGCCCTCCCTTACGGTCGGGCTACTGACACATGGCTTCGGGCCGCGAACCGTCGAGCAATCGAGCGAGGGCCCCGTTCAACTCATCCCAGGCGAGGCATAAGTGATCGCGCGTTGTGCGGATGTTTCCCACGACCAATCGCAGTGTGAATTTTCCGTCCAGCTTCGTGTGCGAGATGAATATCTTTCCCCGGCGGTTCACCTCTTCCATAATCCGTTCGTTCAGGCTGTCGAGGCGATCTTCAGAAAGCGCAGCGGGTATCGCTCTGAAACAGATTATGGCGAACGTCACGGGGGCGAGCCGCTCGAAATCCGTGCTCCGGTCAATCCACGCGGCGAACTCGCGGGCCATCTCCAGGTGATTGCGAATGCGCGCGGCTATGCCTTCCACTCCGAAATAGCGCAATACGAACCAGAATTTGATGGCGCGAATACGGCGGCCCAACTGCGGGCCGTAGTCCATAAAGTTCTTGACCTCTTCAGGGTCGCCCGTGCGCAGATATTCGGGCACGAGGCTGAATGCCTCTATCAGCACATCCATCCTCCGGCAAAAGAGCGTGCTGAGATCGACCGACACGAAGAGCCATTTGTGAGGATTTACGACTACCGAGTCTGCGCGCTCGCACCCTTCGAGCACCCATTTCATTTCAGGCACGACGGCGGCCGACCCTCCGTAAGCCGCATCCACGTGAAGCCATAACCCCTCGCGCTCGCACAGATCGGCGATCTGCGGAACGGGATCTATGCTGCCGGTCGAAGTGGTGCCGACGGTTGCCACGACGCAAAACGGCGTGTAGCCGCGAGCGCGATCTTCTTCAATCGCTTTTGCGAGCGCCGAAGAGTCCATCCTGAACTCCGCATCGGCGGGTATGAGCCGCACGCCTGACTGACCGAGGCCGAGCGTGATTGCGGCCTTCTCTATCGATGAATGCGTATGCGCGGAGGCGTAGAGCCGCAAAAAGATTTCTTTCTTACGCCGCGCGGGTTTATCGTCCGTTTCGGGCGTGCCCGCAAGCCCGTCTTCGCGCACGCGAAGTCCCGACACGGCCTGCCTTGCGGCGGCGATGGCGCAAAGGGTCGAGATGGAAGCCGTGTCGTATATCACCCCTGAAAAACTTTCGGGCAGGCCGAGCATCTGTCTGAGCCATCGGAGCGTCACTTCTTCAAGCTCCGTAGCCGATGGCGAAGTGCGCCACAGCATGGCGTTGACGTTGAAGGCGGCTGAAAACATCTCGCCGAGTATGGAGGGGGCCGATGAAGAGTTGGCGATGTAGGCAAAGAATGCCGGATGATTCCAGTGAGTCACTCCCGGAACGATCACGCGGTCGAGGTCTGCAAGGATATCTTCCATGCTCTCGCCCTTGCGAGGGGCGCTTTCGGGCAAGGCTTCTTTGATCTGGCCGGGCCGCGCCTGAGACAGCACGGGGTAGCGTTCCGTGTTTGTAAGATAATCGGCTATCCAGTCGACTACCTCGTGCCCGTAGTGGCGGAACTCTTCGGCATCCATGTCCAGGAGCGAAGCGTCCTTATCTTCAGAGAGTTGAGCGGGTGGTTTGTTATCGTCTGTCATCGTAATTCTTCGAGCGCGCGCAAGACGAAAGGCCGGGCCATCTGCTTGCGCCAGTTCATGAGGAAATCGGTGTTGTCGAGCGGTCGAGCTTTCAGGTAGCAGGCTTCCGCAGCAGCGGCCATGCGCTCTTGATCGAGTTTGTGGCCGACTAATATCCCTTCGGCCTCTTTCACCCTGATGGGCGCGGGAGCCACTCCGCCGAGTATGAGCCTTGCATCTCGCACTGTGCCGTCTTCGGCTCTGTCGAGTGTTGCAGCCACTCCGAGGACCGGAAAATCAAACGCGCCCCGGCGACGCAGTTTCTTGTAAACCGCTTTCATTCCGTTTCGAGGCGGCAGGTGTATCTCGGTCAATAACTCATCGGGCCTTTTATGCAGGTAATTTATTCCGTCATCGTTATAGAGACCTTCCGCCGTAACCATCCGCTCGCCTAGCGTCGAAACGAGTTTTACCCTGGCTCCGAGCGCGACCATCACGGGCACGAGGTCCGCTGATTGAACGGCCCAGCACTTGGGACTGCTCGGCGCGACCCAGCATATATCACCGTCCTTCTTCATGCAGAAATTTATGCCTTTGCGCCATTCGTAGTTCTGATCGTAATAATTGCATCGCGTATCGAGCAGCAGGTTGCCGCCTATCGTGCCCATATTGCGAAGCAGCGGAGTCGAGATCAATCGCGCCGCTTCGGCCACGACAGGGTAATCGCGGTTGATTACCGGGTGATTGCAAATATCGGTCAATGAGATCGACGGGCCTATAACGATTCCCGTCTCCGCGTCGCCCCGTATAGCGCGCATCTCTTGAAGTCGCGTCACAGAGATGACGGTCTTGGGAGTCTGTTGCCGCCGCTTCATGTTGGGGTAGAGGTCGGTGCCTCCGGCCACGAACATCCCATCGGGGCCTGCATCGGCCATCATCTTCACGGCCTCGGAAATCTCTCTCGGCACGCGGTATTCGAATTTAGGAAGTCTCATCATAACGGTTCGTTATATCTTTCTTATGCTCATCGAAAACGGTCTTCTTACGAATTTCAATTCGCTTGAAAGCTCTGGAGTTTCAGAGCGTCCGATCCTGACCGTTCATCAACTTTCGTTTTAACTGCGCAAGTATCATATATGCCTTTTCCACTTTGGCCGAATGTGACAGATGACTTTCCATCTTCTCTCCTCGACGCTTCAATAATTCCTCTATGTGCGCAGATGTTTCTTCGATTCTGCTTGCTTGTATTTTATCCTCTTTTGCTCTTGCTTCATATTTCTCTATCAATTCTTGAATGAGCTTTATAGCCTTCTCCATCTCTTCATCTGTCATCATCAGACCTCTTGCCAGGGATTTACAGTTTGCGCGAATCTAATCCTTCATGTGCGCGGCTTCGCGGGGAAGTTCGCGCCCGTCGCCTCCTTCTGCGGGCGTCAGGACTTTCAAGGGCGCGGGCCATTCCACTTCGGGAACCGATTTCGGCCCGTAGCGGCCTTCCTTGCCCTGCGCCTTTTCCCTTATCGCCTTGAGCACCTTGTCGGGCGAGGCGGGCACTTCGTCTATGCGCACTCCAACGGCGTCATAAACGGCATTGACCACAGCGGGCGGGATGGGAAGCAGCGGTCCCTGCCCGACCTCTTTGGCTCCGAATGGTCCGTTCGGGTCCGGGTCTTCAACGAGAAAAGTTTTTACATCGCACATCTCAAGCGTGGTCGGGCTTTTGTATTCGAGAAGGGAAGGGAACTTATGCACGACGTTTCGATTGCCGCGATAGGTCATCTCTTCCATCAATGCTTCGCCAAGCCCCATGTAGACGCTGCCCTCGACCTGCCCCATCACGAGCGCGGGATTTATCGACCGGCCTATGTCGTGCGCTATCCATACGCGCTCGACCGTGATGATTCCTGTTTCAGGGTCTACGTCCGCTTCAACGACCGCAGCCGAATAGCTGTAAGCAGGCGAAGGCCCGACGCCCGCGCCTTTGAATTTGCCGGGCGAGCGCGGCGGCGTGTATGACCCGACCGTGCCTATGGTGCCGAACTTCGCTTCGGCAAGCTGCACGGCTTCGGCAAAGCTCACTCCAACGTCGGGGTTTTCAACATCGAATGCGCGACGCTCGGCGAACGTAATGTTCTCAATCGGAACGTCAAGCTTTTCGGCAACGGCAATGGTCAAAAGCTCGCGTGCGCGCTCGGCAGCCTGAAGCGCAGCATTGCCGGTCATCAAAGTGACGCGGCTCGAATAGCTGCCCAGGTCGACGGGCGTCAGGTCCGTGTCCGCCGTCAGCACTCGAATGTCGAATGGGTCTATGCCGAGGACTTCAGCGACTATGTAAGCGAGTATGGAATCAGACCCCTGACCGATATCTATCGAGCCGCACATGACGCATACGCCGCCTTGTCGGTCCAATCGAAGCTGCACGCCCGAATGCGGCATGTCGTTCCAGTAAATAGGAAGCCCCGCGCCGCACAGATAAGAGCCGCAGGCCAATCCTATGCCGCGACCGTAGGGGAGCTTTTGAAACTTGTTCTTCCAATCCGATGCCTCGACCACTTTGTCTATGCACTCGCCAAGCCCATTGCTTCCAACGCGCAGATAATTAGCCGTCACGGAATCGGGCGGCACGAGATGGCGTCGGCGAATTTCAACGGGGTCGAGTCCGAGTTCTTCGGCAATCTTATCGATCTGAACTTCGAGCGCGAATCGCGGCTGAGGTGTGCCGTGCCCGCGCTTGGGACCGCAGGGCGGTTTATTCGTGAAGACTCGCACGCCTTCGAATTTATATCGCGGAATATTATAAGTGACGGTTTGAAGCGCGCCCGTGTAAAAAGTGCTTGCCACGCCATAGCTGCCATAAGCGCCACCGTCCAGGAGCGAACGAAAATGCATGGCCGTGATGGCCCCGTCGCGCTTCACTCCGGTCTTGACCCACATCAAGACAGGGTGACGGCCGCGATGACAGTAGAAGACCTCTTCTCGCGTGAGCGTGACCTTGACCGGGCGGCCCGTAATCATCGCAAGCTTCGCTACAACTATCTCGTGATTGAAAGGATCGCTCTTGCCGCCGAACCCTCCGCCGTTCGGAGTGGCTATCACGCGAATGTGGCTCGCGGGTATCTCAAGCGTTTTGGCAAGAGCGCGATGAACGTAATGAGGCGTCTGCGTCGCGCTCCATAAAGTCAGTTTGCCGTCCGCGTCGAAGTGCGCGAGCGCGGCGTGCTGTTCCATGGGGAGATGCGTGTTGCCCTCGTAGAAGAAAACGTCTTCGCGTATGAGATCGGCCTCCGCAAATCCCTCTTCCATGTCGCCGAATTCGAGCGAGACTTTTTTGTGGATATTGCCGCCGCTGCCGTAATCGTGAATGCGAGGCTGCTCGATGCTCAAAGCGTCTTCGATAGTAGAGATGGATTCGAGCGGTTCGTATTCGACCTCTATGAGGTCCATAGCCTCGAAGGCCGTGTCTTCATCGAGCGCGGCGATGGCGGCTACGGGGTCGCCTATGAATCGCACCTTATCTATGCAGAGCGCGTGCTCGTCCTGGCTGACGGGCAGTATGCCGTAAGGGATGGGCAGGTCGCGGCCCGTGATTACGGCGACGACGCCGGGAAGCGCAATCGCTTTCGATGTGTCTATGCTTTTGATGAGAGCGTGAGGCACGTGGCTGCGCAGTAATTTGGCGAAGAGCATGCGCGGCAGCGTTATATCGTCGGCAAAGAGGGTCTGTCCCGTACATTTTGCGCGGGCATCCACTTTGCGAAAGGGCTTGCCCACGACCTTCAAGGGCTGCTCGTTATCACCGTTATTCGTAGCCATGTATGATCTCTCTAGCGGGTTCGGCTTCCTCTCCGCGCATGCGAGCGGCGGCAAGTTCGACCGCTTCATAAATTTTTATATAGCCTGTGCAGCGGCATAGATTGCCTGAAAGCGCTTCTCTGATCTCGTCTCTCGTGGGGGCGGGATTTCTCTCAAGCAGTTCTTTCGCCGTGAGCAGGAATCCCGGCGAGCAATAACCGCACTGTGCCGCGCCGAGATCGGCGAAGGTGACTTGCAGAGGGTGAAGGCATCCGCCTTCGGCCATCCCTTCGATAGTGGTTACCTCACGGCCTTCCATATCGAGTCCGAGCGCGAGGCACGATAGAATAGGCAGACCATCGACGAGCACAGCGCAGGTTCCACACTCGCCAAGCTCGCAGCCGTGTTTCGTGCCCGTGAGGTTGAGGTCTTCGCGCAGGACTTCGAGCAAAGTTTTATGAGGCGCGAATGCCACTTCGACCGTTTCTCCGTTCAGAACGAATCGAATGTGGGCTTTTTGTTTTTTATCTTCAGCCATCGGTTTTATCTTTATCACCAGCGCGCGACCTCATTTGAAAGGAATTTCTCTTCGATAAATTGCGCGCCGTATCAATAGTAGCCGGTCGCCCGGATCAGGCAAATCACCGCAAACTAGAGTTTATATCATGGCGGGGATAAATCCCAAAGATGCGAGGTCGTTTGAGCGGGGCAGTTGCAAAGTACCTGGGAGCGCACGCTTCTAGCATGCAAGGCTTGCGCAATTGTTGATTATCTCGAAAAAGGGCGTTTCCTCAAATCAGGCAGGCAGGATGCCGAAGAAAGAAATCTTTATGCGCTCCCAGGCCAGGCCTTTCTCTTTATCGACCTACTTTGCAACAGCCCTGGTCGTTTGAGCGGGCGGAGTCATAAGAAATAGAGATTGCTTTGCACTAACCTGACGGTCTAACATAGCGATTGGCAAACGCCAGGTTATGACGGCAACAATCAGAGAGCGAGAGGAATTATGATGGGAGAAGTGAGATCGGAAACAAAACTCACGAACGCAATCGATGAAGCCCTGGCGCGGCGGGGGCAACTCGCCCCGGATCAGGTGCGTAGTTATAAGGCTGATGCCTTGATCGATACGGGTTCAGTGCGAACGGTTCTGCCGATCTATGTTGTTCAACAACTCGGACTCGCTATCGTCAGCCAGCAAGTCGCCGAATATGCCGATGGGCGCAAGGATGCAGTCGGAGTGACCGAACCCGTTGACATTACTCTCAATGGACGTAGCACGGTGGAGGATGCGCTTGTGCTGGGTGATGAAGTCATCATAGGCCAGACCGTTTTGGAAAAGCTCGATCTTTTGGTGGATTGCGCTAACCATCGAGTTATACCGAATCCGGCGCATCCCGATCAACCGGTCTCTAAGGTGAAACAGGTGTCAGCATAGTGTATATTGGCGGTTTGCTGGGGAGAGATTAATGAACAGGGTCGCAGAGAAACGGCGCACTACGCGCGAAACCGATGTGCAGGTAAAGATTAATCTCGACGGGCGAGGGCAATCGAAAATAGCAACCGGCATAGGATTCCTCGATCATATGCTCGATCTATTCGCTCGCCACGGATTGTTCGACCTCGAAGTCACCTGCAAAGGAGACCTCCATATCGACGGCCATCATTCCGTAGAAGATATAGCCATCACGCTGGGCCAGGCGTTCGCCGAAGCCGTAGGCGATAAGGGCGGCATAGTCAGGTACGGAGCCGCTTACGTTCCTATGGATGAGACCCTTGTGCGAACGGTCGTGGACCTCAGCGGCCGCGCCTTCGCGGTCTATCGCGTCCCAAAAGTGCGCGACCGAATCGGCGAGCTTGACGTTGAGCTTGTGGAGCACTTCTGGCGTTCGTTTGCAGGCGAAGTCCGATGCAACCTGCACATAGAGTTGCTCTACGGCGCGAACCAGCATCACATTATCGAAGCGGTCTTCAAATCTACGGCGAGGGCGCTCTCGGCGGCAACCAGAATATCCGAACGAATAGAAGGCGTGCTCTCGACTAAGGGAACGCTTTAAAAATACAGAAATGATAGCGATCATCGATTACGGAGTGGGCAACCTGCGCAGCGTCGAAAAGGCGCTCGAAGCTGTAGGCGCGCAGGCAAGAATCACAAACGACGCGGGAGCTATACGCGAAGCCGAGCGATTGGTCTTGCCGGGAGTAGGCGCGTTCGGTGAATGCGCGCGCCGTCTGCGAGAGTCGGGTCTTGATAAATCGGTGTTGGAAGCGGCGGAAGAAGGAAAACCATTGCTCGGTCTTTGCGTGGGATTGCAATTGATGTTCGACGAAGGCCACGAGTTCGGGCAACACGAAGGATTAGGGATCATGCGCGGGCGAGTCGTCCGCTTCCCCGAAGGCGGGCCGCGCGTGCCTCAGATAGGCTGGAACCAGATCGAAAACCGAACCCCGCATCCTCTGCTCGAAGGGCTTGCCGACGGCACTTATTTCTACTTCGTTCATTCCTACTACATCGAAGCCGATGATGCTAGTGACGTGCTCGCCTTGACCGAATACGGCATACGCTACCCTACGGTCTGCGCGCGGGGTTCGGTGTGCGGCGTGCAGTTCCACCCTGAAAAGAGCCAGGACGCGGGCCTGCGATTGCTTGCGAATTTCGCAAAACCAGGTAAAAACTGAAACTCACAGCGGGCGGAAGCCGATGGTATCTGTGGCTCAAAGCTTTCATTACCATGCGCGCAGTATAATCTCCGCCGCAAGTCTCGAATCTTTCACCGGCCTCTGAAACTCTTGATGGCGCTGTGGCGGGCGGCGAGTCGTTCGCCCAGGCTCGTGCAGACGGCTTCGCATAGGTCGAATATCGTGGCATCGGCCACGCGGTAAAAGACATTCAACCCTTCCTTGCGTCGAGCCACAAGCCCCGCTTCGAGCAGAAGCGCAAGATGCTTCGATATGTTCGCCTGGCCCGCGCCCGTCGCTTCGACCAATTCAGTTACGCTCACCTCCTCTTCGCCAAGCGTGTGCAGAATCCTGAGACGCATAGGCTCGGCCAAAACCCTAAACCTCGCCGCTATCAATTCCAATACCTCTTCAGTCAGTTCTTTTCGCTTCTTCATCAGATCTGAATCCCTCGTCGAACATGCCGAATCGCTAAATCGAACCTTACGAGGCTGACACAGGCTCAACGCCGTGTGTCAGCGTCGTGCTACCTGCTTCTCACACATTCTACCTTATCCCCCTCCCCTTCATTCCAAATATTTTTATTTGACAATATGACTATATGGTTATATAGTCGGTTTTGTCAACGATGAAGAATCGAAAGGAGGGAAGGGAGATGACGGTTGAAAGGTACTTGAGATTGATAGCGGGGATCATCGTTTTAAGCAGCGTGCTTTTAGGGCTGCTCCACAGCGGCTACTGGTTTGCGCTGACTGGTTTCGTGGCGCTCAACCTCGTGCAGTCGGCCTTCAGCGACTGGTGCCCTATGATGACGATTTTGCGACGGCTCGGCGTGAAAGACGCGAGCGGGCACACTGTTTCGGGACAGGTTTGAGGGCCGGGCGCTTGCGAGTCGTCCTCTGAGGGTTTTCACCCACTCGCGATAGTGAAAATACTCTACCGAGGTCAGAGCGGCTTCACGCGGGACCGGAGCCGATAGATATAAACTCAGGTTTTGCAACACATAAGCCGCCGGGTTCGATCACTCGTTCGCGCATCGGTTGCTGGCACAGATGCTGCAATGAAGAGTATTGAAGAGGCAAACGTTATGGTGAAAATAACCGTCCGCAATCGCAAAAAAATCAGTACCCCGACCGTAAGGGAGGGGCTGGAGAAGTCGACGATGCGGCAGAGGATGCGCGCTCATTTCAAAAAAATCCTGACGCTCATCCTGGCCGCCGCTTTCTCTTATATGCAGACTGCTCCTCTGGTCTTTGCGCAATCGGCGGAGCATTCAAACAGCGAACCCGTTCAGTCAGAACTCACACTGCCGCTCGCGGTAGATATTGCCCTGCGGACGAACCCGCTTGTTCGAGCGACTGCATCGGGGCGCGAAATGGCGGACGCGCAACTCGATGAAGCCCGCGCGGGCCGCTACCCTTTCCTGCAACTCAGCGAGACCGTAACGCGCAGCAATAATCCCGTCTTCGTCTTCGGGTCGCTGCTCGAACAGGGGCGATTCGGGCAGGAGAATTTCGACCTCTCATCTTTGAACAACCCCTCCTCGCTCAACAACTTTCGCACGGCGCTGACCTTTCGCATCCCTGTCTTCGATCAGAGACAAACCCGCACTCGAATCAACGAGGCGGAACTCGGCCGTCGTCAGGCCGATGCGCAGGATGAGCTTGTGCGCCAGCGGGTTCGCTTCGAGGTCTTGCGGGCTTACTACGGATTGCTTGTCGCTCAGGCGAAGAAAGGGGTTTCCGATGAAGCCGTCCGCATGGCCGAGTCCGACGTGAAGCGCATACGCGATATGTTTGAAACGGGGATGGTGGTCGAGTCCGACCTGCTTGCGCTTGAAGTCCAACTCGCCGAATTTCGACAGCAGCAAATCCAGGCCGAAGGCGACCTCATAACCTCGCGCGCCGCGCTCAACACGGCGCTCGGAATAGCCATAGATACTCCGCAAAAGATCGCGGGCGGGCTCGTAGAAAAAACATTCGATGCCGTCAGCCAGGAAGAATTAATAAGCCTCGCTCTTCATCATCGGCCCGAATTCGCTCAGGCCCGATTCAATTTACAGTCGGCAAAAGAACGTGTGCGAGGAGCGCGCGGCCAGTTTCTTCCGCGAGTAGATGTCTTCGGCGGATTCGGCATCAGCAGTAACGGATTTGCGAACGGAAGCTCAGACTATACGGTTGGCGCGAGCGTCACCTTCAACCTCTTCGACGCGGGGCGAAGCGCGAGGCTCAATCAGGCGCGAGTGGCGGAGGCAATGGTTTCAGCCGAACAGGAAGACCTCGCAAACCGCATACGAATGGAAGCCGTGCGCGCATATCAACAGTATGTATCAGCCCGTGAGCGCGTGGCCCTTGCGGCGCGCGTAGTCGATCAGGCAAAGGAAGCCCTGCGCATAATCCGCGACCGTTACCAGGCGGGACTGACTACGATAACGGAGGTGCTGAGAGCCGAAACTACTTTCGTCCGTGCGCGCACCATGTTGTTAGCGGCTCGGCACGATCACTATGTCGGCTATGCCGGTGTGCTGCTTGCGAGCGGAAGGTTGACCGATGTTCAGCCTTTCGTCTCTTGAGAAGGAGTGAATATGCTTGGGACTCTCTCAACAATCAAACCGCGAATAAATCTGAAGATCCTCGTCTTCGCTCTTCTTGCCGCGCTCGCCTTCCTGACCGCTTCTTGTGAAAGCAAGCAGGAAGCGGCGACCGAAAAAGCGCCCGTCTTGAAAGACGTAAAGATCGAGCGAGTCGCGCCGTCTTCGATTGATGAATACTACGAGGCGGTTGGAACCGTGAGGTCGAGGACTTCGAGCGTGCTGTCGTCGAAGATAATGGGCAGCGTCATCGCGCTTCGCGTGCGCGAAGGCGACCGCGTGCGCGCAGGGCAGACTCTCATAGAGATCGATAACCGCGACGCCGCGACGCAACTTCAAAAGGCGGAAGCGGGATTGCGGGAAGCCCAGGCCGCGCTCGAAGAAGTCGAACGGTCAACGAACGCAGCCGAGTCGGCAAAGGCCGCGGCCGATGCAGGCAAAGCTCTCGCGGAGGCGACCTTCAAACGTTATGAAGCCCTGCTCGAACGGCGCTCGGTGAGCCGTCAGGAGTTCGACGAAGTAGAGGCGAAATACAAAGTGGCCGGGGCGGAAGGCGCGCGCGCAGGCCGCATGCTTGAGATGCTTGCAGCAAAGCGGAGCCAGGCGCTTGCAAGGATCGATCAGGCTAAGGCCGATATCGCAAGCGCCCGTGTTTACACGGGCTACGCTCGAATCACCTCTCCGATTGACGGGGTTGTGACGGCTAGGCAGACCGATATAGGACAGATGGCCGCGCCCGGAGCGCCGCTTCTCACAATAGAAGATGACTCGCGCTACAGGCTCGAAGCAGCGGTCGAAGAATCGCAGATCGCAAACGTCAGACTCGGAGATACGGCGCGCGTTCTGATAGACGCGCTCGGCCGGGAGGCGCTCGACGGGCGAGTGGCGGAGATCGTTCCCGCTTCCGACCCTGCAAGCCGGAGCTTCGCCGTGAAGATAGACCTTCCCGCAGACGGCGACAAGACGGGACTGCGTTCGGGGATGTTCGGCAAGGCGCGATTCATCAAGGGACAAAAGCAGGCAATAACGATTCCGCAATCGGCTGTGATCGAGCGCGGCCATCTCACTAGCGTCTACGTCGTCGATAGCAAGGGCATCGCGCGATTGCGGCTCATCAAGACAGGCAAAGTTTATGACGGCAGGGTTGAGATCCTCGCGGGCTTGAATGAAGGGGAACGCATTGTCACGTCCGGCGCGGAGTCTGTGAGCGAAGGGAGCCGTGTGCAATAGGCGAGAGTGAAGCGTCAGGTGTGAGGTTTTAATGAAAGTGTTCAGACAAGCAAAAAACTCACCACGGAGACACAGAGAACACAGAGAATCTTCTTATTTTCTCAGTGACTCCGTGTCTCCGTGGTGGAAAATCTCATCCCTTTCCGAACAGTTACGTTTCGATTCTCGAACCTGAAGATAAAAGGACAGACCGTCATGGCGAAAAAACTTGGGCTTGCGGGAAAGATGGCGCGGGCGTTCACAGATTCCAAATTGACGCCGCTCATAATCGTGGCCTCCGTGCTGCTCGGCCTCGGCGCGGTCCTCATGCTGCCGCGAGAAGAAGAACCGCAGATCGTAGTGCCCATGATCGACGTTATGGTCGAGATGCCGGGAGCTTCGGCCAGAGAAGTCGAAGAGCGCGTGACCCGTCCCATGGAGAAATTACTATGGGAAGTGCCCGGCGTTGAGTACATCTATTCCACAACCTCTGCGGGCCGAGCCATGGCAGTGGTCCGCTTCTACGTGGGCCAGGACGAAGAAGAGAGCATCGTGCGGCTCAATCAGAAGATGTTCTCAAACTTCGACCTCATCCCTCCCGGCGCGAGCCGTCCGCTCATCAAGCCCCGCTCGATAGACGATGTGCCCATACTCGCGCTCACGCTTTCGAGCGAGCGGTACGATCATTTTACGCTCAGGCGCATCTCTTCTCAGATTCACGATCAGATCAAAGAGATAAAGGATGTTTCGGAAGTAAAAATAACAGGCGGCCAGCGGCGAGCGTGTAGAGTCACGCTCGACGAAGCGCGCATGGCCGCCTACAACATCGCCCCCGCCGCGATAATTCCGGTAGTCGAGCAATCCAATCGACAGTTGCAATCGGGAAGTTTCTCTTCAGGCAACCGCGAATTTCCGGTCGAGACGGGCGGCTTTCTTCACTCGGCCGAAGATGTCGGGAGCGTGGTCATCGCCGCGTTCGACAATCGTCCGGTTTATCTGCGCGATGTTGCCGCGATAGAAGACGGTCCCGAAGAGCCGAGCGATTATGTGCTCTATGGCGTTGGACCGGCAATTCATCACGAAGGCGCGGGCGGAGCAGGCGAAGCGAAAATCTCTGCGGTTACGGGGACAACTCCCGCGCTTCCGGCCGTGACCGTATCGGTCGCAAAGCGCAAGGGGACGAACGCCATAGAAGTAGCCGAAAGGGTGATCGAAAAGGTCGATCAGTTGAAAGGTTCGCTCATTCCCGGCGATGTTCGAGTCGCCGTCACCCGCAATTACGGCGAGACTGCGAGCGAAAAATCCAACGAACTTCTCCTTCACATGATGATAGCCATCGCTTCGGTCTCGCTTCTGATATGGATCGCGCTCGGCTACAGGGAATCGGGCATAGTGGCTACGGCGATACCTGTGACGCTTGCGCTCACGCTTGCGGTCTTCTACTTTTACGGCTACACGCTGAATCGAATAACGCTCTTCGCGCTGATCTTTTCAATAGGCATACTCGTTGACGACGCGATAGTCGTGGTCGAAAACATCACTCGCCATTATCGCCTGCCTGAAAATCGTGGGCGGCCCATAACAGAGATAGCCGTAGAAGCGGTCGATGAAGTCGGAAACCCGACCATACTCGCCACGTTCGCCGTCATCGCGGCGATCATTCCAATGGCTTTCGTCAGCGGGTTGATGGGACCGTATATGAGACCTATCCCTGTCGGCGCATCTGCGGCCATGGTCTTCTCTCTGCTTGTGGCTTTCATCGTGACGCCGTGGGCCAGCCTGCGACTGCTCAAGCGAGGGGGCGGACATCACGGCGTTAAAGAGAGTCGGATGACGCGACTCTATCGCAAGGTGATGGGGCGATTGATCGGCGACCCGCGATGGCGTTATGCATTTCTCGGAGGCGTTGTCTTTTTGCTTCTCGCCTCGGTTTCGCTCTTCGCATTCAAACTCGTAAGGGTGAAGATGCTGCCCTTCGACAACAAGAGCGAGTTTCAAGTGATAGTCGATATGCCTGAAGGAACGACTCTCGAAGAGACCGCAGCAGTGACACACGAGATAGGAAATTACATAAGCACAGTGCCCGAAGTGACGGACTATCAGATGTATGTGGGCACGGCTTCGCCTTACAACTTCAACGGGCTTGTGCGCCATTACTTTTTGCGCAGCGGCCCGAACGTCGCGGACATTCAGGTCAACCTCGCGCCGAAAGGCGACCGCGACTCTCAGAGCCACGATATAGCCAAACGTGTGCGCCCGGCCGTACAAGATATAGCGGCCCGCTACCGGGCTCGCGTGAAGATAGCCGAAGTGCCGCCCGGCCCGCCCGTCCTTCAAACGCTGGTCGCAGAGGTCTACGGTCCCGACTATCGCCGTCAAATCGAAGTGGCGCGCCGTGTTCGCGACATCTTCGACCGCACGGACGGCGTGGTCGACGTAGACTGGTACGTCGAGGACGATCAGCCCAAGTATCGCTTCGCGGTCGATAAAGAAAAGGCCGCGCTCAATGGCGTATCCGCCGAACAGGTTGCGGCCACGCTCAGAATCGCTCTCAGCGGGCTGAGCGCGGGCTTACTCCATCAGCCGCAGGAAAAAGAGGATGTGCCCATAGTGCTCCGACTGCCGCGCGAAGAGCGTTCGAGCGTGGAAGACTTGAAGCAGATAAAAGTCATGGGTCATCAGGGAAACCTCGTCCCGCTAGGCGAGCTTGTGCGCGTCGAAGAGCATACGGCGGACAAGAGCATATATCACAAAAACCTTATGCCCGTCGTCTACGTGACGGGCGATGTCGCGGGCAGCGCCGAAAGCCCCGTCTACGCCATCTTGAATTTGAACGAAGCGATAGACAAACTGAAATTGCCCGAAGGCTACGCGCTCGAACGATACGTCGCGAGCCAGCCTTTCATTGCGGATCGCTACGCGATGAAATGGGACGGCGAGTGGCACATCACCTATGAAGTGTTTCGAGACTTGGGGATTGCGTTTGCGGCGGTGCTCGTATTGATTTACATACTCGTGGTCGGTTGGTTCCAATCATTCAAGACGCCTGTGGCGATAATGGCAGCGATACCGTTTTCGCTCGTTGGGATACTGCCCGCGCACGGGCTGATGGGAGCGTTTTTTACGGCGACCTCCATGATAGGTTTCATAGCGGGCGCAGGGATAGTCGTGCGCAATTCGATCATACTCGTCGATTTCATAGAGCTTCGATTACGTCAGGGGATGGCGCTTGCGGAGGCTGTGATCGATGCGGGCGCGGTGCGATTCCGTCCCATGATGCTGACGGCGGCGGCTGTGATCGTCGGGGCTGCTATAATGTTGGCAGACCCTATATTTCAGGGTCTGGCCATTTCACTTATGGCCGGAGAGGTCGCTTCGCTTCTGCTGTCGCGTATGACCGTGCCGATACTTTATTACATGGGCGAACGCAAGGGGCGTGAGTTGAAAGAGGTTGAGCGCGGCGATGATTCCGTAGCGATAGAGGCGGAACCGGCGGCAGGTTAGCGAGCGATTGATAGAGCCTCTTGTGTAACGAAAGGAGAGGTTATGAAAAGAACGAGGATGAGTTATTTGCAGCTAAAAGGCCGGACGGCGATGGCAGTTGCCGTCATCGGTATGCTTTTAATCAGCGCCCTGACTGTCACTGCGCAGCGCAGGGCAGGCGAGGCTGCTGTTGACGGACGTGAAGTGACTATACTCGTCACAGTCCACCCGCACAGCAGCCGCACGCGAAAGATCGCAGACACACTTGAGCCGGGCGATTTCGCCGTGCGCGAAGAAGACCGTTCGCAGAAGATAATATCGGTCAAGCGTGCGTCCGAGGTTCCGCTGGTTTTGGCCGTGTTGATACAGGATGATCTCGTATCGCGCGTCAACAACGAGATCAGAACCATCAAGGAGTTCATACGCCGTCTGCCTGAAGGCTCGCGTGTGATGACGGGCTATCTGACGGTCGGCGACCTGACCGTCACTCAGGATTTCACGACGGACCTCGGTCGCGCCGCTTCGAGCTTGCGCATCGTGCGAAGCACCGGGGGAGCAACGCCTTTCAATCCTTACCTCGGAGTGATTGCCGCAGTGCGTCGCTTCGACTCTCAGCCGGTTGGAAGGCGTATGGTGCTTATGATTTCGGATGGGCTTGACGATTCTCGCGGGTTTCGCAGCGCGGCCCCCTCGCTTTCGCTCGATCTCGATCGCGCGATTATCGAAGCGCAGCGGCGCGGCGTGACGGTCAATACCATATACGCGCCGTCGGTCGGGCTTACGAGCGTGAGCCGACTTGCGATCAACTACGGGCAAGGCTCGCTCAACCGCATCTCGGATGAGACGGGAGGCGAGGCATTCTTCTCGGGGACCACTTTCGTCACCTTCAGTCCGTACTTCAAGGAACTGAACGAACTGATGGGACGGCAGTGGGTTATAACCTATCGGAGCGAGAACACGGGGTCGGGCTTCCGCCGCATAAAGGTAACGACGGAGCAGGACATTCATCTGCATTACCCGGTGGGCTACCGCGTGCGGGACAAGGATTGAATGCGGAACGCGGAATGCGGAATGAAATCCCTGTTCCACAATCCGCATTCCGCGTTCGACTCGCTGATCGCTGTTTTTCCAGGGAGGGAATAAAAAATTGCGCCGCGCGATTGGTAATCTATGATGAGGAGACCGGCCTCGCTGCCGGTCTCTTTCTCACATACAGAGATGATGAGAAGGATTTTAAAAGCCATGCCGGATTGGGTTTTAGTGATAGCAGCTTTAGCGGGCTATATAGTAGTGATGCGATGGGTGCTTCCATATTTCGGAGTTCCTACCTGAATGTCCAACTCGTGTAGCGTCGAGTTTCGGCGCGAGGAGAAAATCACGAATCAGGAGCCAAAATTCCCTACAAGCAGCAGTCGCGCAGAATAAGTTGAGCTTGCTCGCAGAGGTTGTCGACCTTTAATATTCCGTTTCCGATTTCAGTCAAAGAGCTTGCAAAATAGGCAACCATGCTAGTCATCCCGGCGATAGACTTGAAGAGCGGGCGATGCGTCCGGCTGATCGAGGGGCGCGAAGACAGCGCGAAGGTTTACGACCGCGACCCCGTTGAAACGGCGCTCGGCTACGAGCGGGCGGGCGCGCGGTTGATACACATAGTCGACCTCGATGGCGCATTCCTCGGCGCGGCTTCCGAGAATCTGAAGATCGTTCGCCGGATCGCGGATCAGATAAACATTCCCATAGAGGTCGGCGGGGGAGTGCGCTCTATGGCCGACATCGAAACGCTTATAAACGACATCGGCGCTCGCTATGTCATTATCGGAACGCTCGCCGTTGAGCGACCGGACGCCCTACGCGAAGCCGTCGGCCGATTCAAAGATGCGATAGTCGTAGGCTGTGATGCGCGCGGCAACGAAGTGGCGACGCGAGGATGGACTGAATCCACGCAGGTTGATGCTTTAACTCTCGCAAAGCAGGTCGCTGAAATTGGAGCGCAGCGGATCATCTACACTGACATAGCGAGGGACGGCCGTCTTGCAGGACCGAACTTCGAGATGACGCGCCGAATGGCGCAGGTTTCAGGAGCGCGTGTGACCGCTTCGGGCGGCGTTTCATCGCTCGAAGATATCGCGCGGCTGTGCGAACTCGAAGCCGATGGGGTAGACTCTCTCATCGTGGGCAAGGCGCTTTATGAAAATCGTTTCACCCTGGAAGAGGCTCTCTCCACCGCTTCTGCGCTGGGCCGGTAATTTTTAAAATGCTTGCCAAAAGAATAATTCCCTGTTTGGACGTTGACCGAGGCCGGGTGGTCAAAGGCATCCGCTTCGTCGATCTGATCGACGCGGGCGACCCCGTAGAGCAGGCGCGCCGCTATGACCGCGAGGGCGCGGACGAACTTGTCTTCCTCGACATCATTGCATCCTCAGACAGTCGTGATATAGTGCGCGACATGGTTCGTCGCGTTGCGGATTCCGTTTTCATCCCCTTCACAGTAGGCGGCGGCATCCGCACGGTCGAAGACATGCGGGCCATACTTGCATCGGGCGCTGACAAAGTCTCTCTCAACACCGCAGCCATCAAAGACCCGACGATCATAACCGAGGGCGCGAAGGCTTTCGGCTCGCAGGCCATAGTCGTCGCCATAGACGCGCGCCGCATTCAGGGCGATGCAGAGGAGCAGGGGAGAGAGAGAGGACGCGGAGACACGGAGACGCGGAGACGCGGAGAAGAAATACTGACCCCCGACCCCCGACCCCCGACCCCCGATACGAAGTGGGCGGTCTACACGCACGGCGGGCGCACCCCTGCGGGGCTTGATGCAATCGAGTGGGCGCGACAGGCGGAGCGGTTGGGAGCAGGCGAGATACTGCTTACGAGCATGGACGCGGACGGCACGCGCGATGGCTATGACATAGAGCTTACCCGCGCGATTTCAGAAGCGGTAAAGATACCTGTCATCGCATCGGGCGGCGCAGGTTCGCTCGATCATCTCTATGAGGCATTGAATGATGGAAAGGCTTCGGCCGTGCTTGCCGCTTCGATATTCCATTTCGGCGAGTTCACCGTAGGCCAGGCGAAAGATTACCTCAGAGCGCGCGGTCTGCCGATGCGGTAGCACTCTATTTTCTGTTTATCCTTCTGTCTCGCAGTTTTTCCCAAATGCCGCGTAGCATCTTTACGTCTTTTACACTCAGTCCCAGGCCATTGATTAAGAGTACATTGTCTGTCGTATCGAGAAGTCCTTCGACATCACCCGCAAGTAGAAATTCGTTAAGGTGGCAAAGGTTGAGCATGTAAGCCTGTTTGAGCGGTAGAAGTAATTCTTCGGCTTCTCTCGGCTCCAGTTCGAGCACACCGCCGCCATAGCTCCGGCCGATGACCTCGGCAAAGGCGAAAGTGAGCGAATTCAAGAACGCCGCCGCAATCGTCTTGCCCTTTGCGCCGTTGCGAAATTTTACTCGATGAATCGTGTCTGTGGATGTCGCCTCAGTTTCATTGAGAATGATTTTGGGATAGCCATGCACCTGCCTGAGCATGAATGCGTCCGGCGTCCAGACCGAGGGTACGATGTACCAACGCTTTCGAATCCTGCACTTATATCCTTTATTCCACTCTTTATCCTGTCCGCTGTTGATATAAGCCCTCAAAGCCTCCGGCAACTCTTCAAGCGGCTCATCGGGAGGAGAAAACAGAAAAGCGGGAACCTGTTTCTTTGTGTTGGCCTTCCAATCCGTCTTTGCGAAAACAACTCCCTGAAGATGTCCCGAACGGCTGACGATGGGTTTTGTGTATGGCTTAAGGGAGAGTTCTTCGACCTGTTGCTTTGTGAGCACGAAGAATTCGTTAAGCCCCGTTACGACACCAACATCAACGTCTATGACATCGCCTGCAATGGTAAGGTGCGGGTTTGATCTTAATTCTCTGAGCAATTCGATCTCTTTTTTATCGAGGAAATACTGCGTCCACTTTTCTGTCGAGTGGTCCATCGGCTTCAAATCTCTGTTTGAGAATTCGGTGTGTTCATAAGAAGCCAGGTCATCGATTCCTTCGAGTTCGATAGTTCGGATGCCGGTATGTCCGCCTGCATTGCGTTCGCCGAGAAGTAAGACTACTTCTTGCTGAATACCTTCGAACACGAGCCGTTTGAAGGTTATGAGTGTGACCTGGCTATAGTAATTGCTGATGAAATATCTCAGTTCGGCGGCGTAGTTGACCTGGAGCAATTCTGCCGGAATGACCATCGCCATGCGACCCTGTTTGTTGAGCAAGAAAGTAGAAGCGACCAGAAACGGAACCCAGGAATTTGTCAGCCGAGTTGGATGTAAGCCTGCCCGGCGCATCAACTCGAAAGCCACAGCGCGTTGCTCTTCGATAAAGTTCTGGTATCGAATGAACGGGGGATTGCCGATCACCGCATCGAAGAGTCTTTTATCTGAAAGATGCATTTTGCAGTAGGCAAAGAAATCTCCGGTATGTATCAAACCAGAAAGAGCAGGGATGCCGAGAGAGAGTATGCGCTCGGTTGCTTTCCTTCCTTCGCTGCGATCAATTTCGACTCCGTGAATGAGATTGGCGACTGCCCTTTTATTTGCGCCTCGCTCGATGAGTGCGAGGGCTGCGGCTTCAAGCAAGTTGCCATCGCCGCAGCTTGGCTCCAGAACTTTGGCATCCGGCTTCGCAATAGCCCACCGCGCGAGAAAGTCTGCAATAGGCTTAGGGGTATAGTAACTACCTCGGAGCTTTTGATATGTCGTTACGGGTTTCCCCAAAAAAGTTCCTCCTTGTTGAATTATCTCAAATATCTTTCACAGGATTGGTATATACTCCATGTCGGCCGATCGTTACATTGAAGCGACAACGGCCGTACTTTTTCCCGATGGGTCAGACCTATGGCGGATTCTATCACAGACGCAGTGAAGTTCGACCGATACGGGCTTGTGCCTGCGATAGTGCAGGACGCTCTGACGGGCGAGGTGTTGATGCTTGCTTATATGAATGCCGAGTCCTTGAGGAAAACCATCGAGACCGGCGAGACGTGGTTCTGGAGCCGGTCTCGCGCAGATCTCTGGCACAAGGGCGCTACTTCGGGCAATACTCAGCGAGTCGTCTCTATTTCAATTGATTGCGACGGTGACACATTGCTCTTCACGGTCGAGCCTCGCGGTCCCGCCTGTCATACGGGCGAGCGCAGTTGCTTCTTCCGCTCGCTTTGACTCGGCAAGGCTGAACACAATTTGTTGGGGGGTATGATGATCGCCCAACTAGATGCGGGATAACGGGCGGAAGAGATCGAAAATTTGCTCTCACCGGGGATGGCTTGTTGAACCTGCGCTCTCTCAGTATAGTAGCTGGCGAGGATATCTGGAATGCCGAATGTGAAACAAGCTGCTGCAAACACTGTCGATACACTGTTCCCGGATTTGAAGAGAGAGCCAAATACAAAAGCTTTCGACCGGGCTGATTGGGGCACTTTTAAAGATAGTTTGCGCGCCCCCATACATCGATGGTTTACATACCCGGCAGGCTTTTCATATAAGGCAGTTGAAGAAGCTTTCCGCCTTTATAATATCGCGCCTGACCGGACGGTTTACGATCCTTTTGCGGGCACAGGGACTACGAACCTGGTTGCCAAGCAATATGGTGTTCATTCTTTTGGCGTCGAAGCCCATCCGTTCGTACAATTCGTCGGTCAGACAAAACTGTTTTGGGAATTCGATCTTCCATCGCTCCTTCACGCGATAGATTCTTTGATCGAAGATATTTACCGTGTCACCGAGACAAGCGATATTCCTGCTATTGCTGTTGAAGATTTATTCCCCGAGTTGGTTTGCAAATGCTATAGCCGTGAGAAACTGGCCCGTCTTTATATCTGCCGTGAAATGATTGACGCCTTACAGTCGGCACCATTTAAAGACTTTGCAAAGCTCGGATTGACCAACCTATTGCGGACAGCGTCCGATGTAGCTGCGGGGTGGCCTTATGTAGCGCCGCAAAAACCCAAGAGCGAAGCAAAGACGAATGGTTCTGTCGATATAGTCAAGATGCTTCGCAGCCAACTGTATCTGATGCACAATGATTTACGGGTCGTTCGTGAAGCTTACATCCCCGGCGCTCGAACGATATTTATTGCAGGCGACTCGCGCGAATATCAAAGTTGCATTCGATCAGGATCGGTGGATTTGGCTTTTACATCGCCTCCTTATCTCAATAATTATGATTATGCGGATCGGACCAGATTGGAAACGTATTTCTGGGGAGAGGCTAAAACCTGGGCCGATATAACAGAGAGAGTGCGCAATCGCTTGATGATGTCGGCAACAACCCAAATCAATCGCTCGGACTACCGGGAAGCATCTTTGCTGAATCAAGATTTTTGCCAGACGGTTCCGCAAACGGCTGCGGAATTGAAACCGAAGGTCGCCGAGTTATCCGAGCGCCGTCTGAATAAGGGCGGTAAAAAGAGTTACGACATCATGGTGGCAGGCTACTTCAATGACATGCTGCGTGTGCTCCGCGAAACATACAGGGTGCTGAAATCGGGTAGCGCCTTCGTTCTCATTCTTGGCGACTCTGCGCCCTACGGTGTTTATATTCCGACAGACGAATACTTATGCGAGACCGGGAAGGCAGTTGGTTTTGCGAGGTACGAAATAGAGACCCTTCGCACACGCGGAGGCAAATGGAAAAACAACCCTCAGCGTCACGATGTCGCTCTCAAAGAGTGCATATTGACTTTATACAAAGATTAGCCCTCAGCTTCGTTCTCAATCTCCCAAATAGATGGCCGCTCGCTCAAATGAAGTGTAAAAATTTCCTACCCCGAATGTATTTTTTCCTTGTTACGCCTGCGCTCGAACGCCCTTGAACCGAATATATTGCAGGAATTCCGTTCACCGCGCTCAGGCACGGGCATTGCCTTATCCAATGTCTGTCTGGGAGCGCATTTACGAGTCTGAAGAAGGGAAGAGCTAAGATGTTATTGCCCAAGAAGATAGACCCCTGAATAAGAAGGCAGGGATTTACGCGGACTTTGTTACCATGACGCCGAGTTCGAAATCCGCGTCAATCCGCCGACATCTGCGGTCTATTGGGAAACGGTCTTGTATCCCCTCCAAAACTCTAAATGCGCTCTGCCAGGAGCGCCGAAAAGGGCCTGTCGCTTCCAGGATGGCCTCGCGCAGGCGCTCTTGTGTTCGATCAGACGGGCTGCCTTCAGAGCCGGAGCGCGCGCGCTTCGGCTATATGGATGTCCTGTAATAAATCCCCCCCCCCACTACCAGCTATATCGGAGGTTTTATGAGAAGAGTATTTGCGCTTGTCGCATTAGCAGCACTGATCCCTTTAAACGGTTATCCGGCTGAGTCCCGTCAGCAAGGACAGACGTCTTCGAGCGCGAGCGCCCGCTCTGATGCGAAGACGCAGGCGGAAGCGAAAACGCGGCAGGCGGATGTCACGCTCGACGCAGGCACTCGTATAGAAGCCGAGATGAGTTCTCGGCTCGACCTCGAAAAAGCAAAGCCGGGCGATTCATTCAAGATGAAGACCTCGCGCCCTGTGAAGCGCGACGGTAAGGAGATAATAAGCCGCAACTCAACCATCACAGGCCATATCGAACAGATCACCCGCGCGGATGGCTCGACCAGGGCGACGCTCGTATTCGACCAACTCGAAGATAAGAAGACGAAGGCCACCGCAATGCTCGAAGCCACGATCACAGCCGTTGCGAAGGCGAACCGCGCTGCTCCTCCTGATATGCGGAGAGACGATGCACGCGAGCGCCCGCCCGCCCGGCGCAACAAGCAGAGCGGCGGGTTGCTCGGCGGTGTGGTCGACACAGTAGGGGGTGTAACCGGCCAGGCTGGTTCGACGGTTGATGCCACATTGGGGACCACCGCCGGAGCCGGTTCCGGCAAGGGGCAGACCGGCGGAGGACTCGTCGGCAGCACTATTCAGATCGTGACCGATGCAACGGCCACGTCGGGTTCGACGCTCGCCCTCCCCGATAGAAACGCGAAGATCGACAGCGGCACCAGTTTCGTTTTGCAGACGACCTCGGCGCTCACGCTGATAAACCGGCCGAAAGAGAAACGATGAGATCAGCTATCAGCCGTCAGCCGTCAGCCGTCAGCCATCAGTCTTCAATCTGATAGCTGATAGCTGGTAGCTGATAGCTGATAGCTGGTAGCTGATAGCTGATAGCTGGTAGCTGATAGCTGATAGCTGGTAGCTGATAGCTGATAGCTGGTAGCTGATAGCTG
>JAKEHD010000696.1 GCA_022615215.1 Blastocatellia bacterium | reverse complement strand
TTGCAGTTTGAGCAACATCTCCTTTTGCGCACAGTCGAGTCCCGACGCGGCGATCTCTTCTTCGCGGGTGCTCGCGTAGAGATCGAACAAAAAAGCCTCGTCCTCGTCCTCGGCCGGCCTGAGTGAAAAACTTTTTTCAGCTTGAGGAAAAGAGTCTTCCTTTTGAGGAAAAGAGTTTTCCTTATTCGTCCGTCGTCCGTCGTCGGGCAGCGAGTACGCTTCTGTCCGTCGTTCTTTTTGTCTCATCTCTCCAGATTCCGCATTCTGCCGTCAAGGTGCCGAGCAACCGCAATTGTTGTTGTTCACGTTGCTGTCTGAAATCAGGCACGGGAAAGCGGATGGCGGCGATTGCAATGCAGCCGTCCCCTTCTGCTGATTCATGTAGAGGAATGCCTGCACCCTGCGCGTCGGCGTGAAATGCGTCAGGTTGATCACGCCGTTTTTACTGCTCATAGTCCCTCTCCCCGTCAATGTCTGTCCTCCGCAGCAGATTCGGTAGTCTCCCTTATTCGGTCCCGTAGTGATGAAGAGTATCCCATTGCCGGGGTTCGTGTCACTCTCTATGCACACATCGAACGCCGAAACAGTGAAGTTGCACTGCGCAGTGTTATTCGAAGTATCCATCACCGTGCAAGTCACCGTAGTCACTCCGAGCGGGAACATCGATCCCGACGGCGGATTGCACAAAACGGTCGCCACTCCGCAATTGTCTGCCGTCATCGGCGGCGGGTAGTTTACCACGACGGTCGTCGTTCCTGCGCCTGCCGTCGTCACTGTTATGTTCGCAGGACACGCGATGGTCGGGTTTTCAGTGTCGTTCACGGTAACGCTGAACGAGCAACTTGCCTGGTTTCCTCCCTGATCGGTCGCCGTGCAATTGACGGTCGTCGTTCCTACGGGGAAGCTCGCTCCCGATGGAGGCGCGCACACGGGCGCTCCAATCGGGCAATTGTCGTTTGCGGTCGCCGTGAAGCTCACGACGGCCGAGCACTGTCCCGCGTCGTTGTTTCTCACAATCGGCAGAGGGCAGTTGACCTGCGGTGGCTCTGTGTCATTCACCGTGACGGTGAAGCTGCACGTCGCATCGGGCATTATACCGTTGGTCGCCGTGCAATCTACGGTCGTTGTTCCAACAGGGAAGGTGTGCGGCGAGGTAATGACCATCGCTCCGATCTTGCATTCCACGGTCGGCGCAGGGCATCCGGTTGCTGTCACATTGAACATCACAGACGCCCCGCACTGTCCTTTGTCGTTATCGACCGTGATCTTTGCGGGACAGGTTATCATAGGCGGCGCGAGGGCCTCCGTCGTCGCCGTCGCGGTGTTATCGCCCGCGTTCGGGTCGGGCGTATCGCTTGCAGCCGTAGCAGTGTTGGTAATGGTCGTCCCGCACGAAATGGCCGCATCGACATTGACCACTATCTCGAATTGCGCCATTTCGCCGTTTGCCATAAGCGCCTTCGAGATACGGACGTTGCCCGTATTGCCAGCGCCGGGATCAGTAATAGTCCAACCTGTGCCTGAAAGAACTTGCGCAGAGACGAAAGTGGTGTTGGCAGGAACGGCATCTGTAACGGTGACGTTTGCGGCAGAGTTCGGGCCGTTGTTCTGGAAGTCGATTGTGTAGGTGATGTTGCCGCCCGCAAATACCGGGTCCGGGTCGTCGGTCTTGCTTGTGATCTCAAGGTCTGCGCTGGCAAGCGCGGTACAGGTCGGATCGCTTGCTCCGCCAACATCGGGGTCGTCTGTCAGGACAGTGATAGGACCGTCAGCGGTGGCGGTGCCCTGATTGCAGACCTGAGTCGCGCCCGGCGGAGTGATCGTGGCGTCGATATCGGCCTCGAACATGATGTTTATGGCCTTGCCTGCCGGGAGGGTGAACGGTCCCAGGTTGACCGTTTCGCCGGAAGCGGGAGCGGCCGTTCGACTGACTCCGCCCGAAGCCATCGAAGCGTACTCCGCGCGCTCGACATAGCCGTCGATCAAACTTGCGGCCGCGTAGGCTCTTACAGCCTTGACGGCCCTCCGTTCGGGCCATGTGGCCGATGTGGCAGAAGAACGAGCGAGCAGTGCAGTAGGGGCGTACCCGTATGTGCGCCCGGAGCCGGGAAGCAAGGGAGCAGGAAGTCTTCTGATTGCGGATTGCGGATTGCAGATTGCGGATTCGTGGTTGCTGACGGCTGATACTTGCCCGCTGATAGCTGATAGCTGATAGCTGATGGCTGATAGCTGAGTGTCGAAGCCGAGCGCATTGCCTGTCTCGCCTTCGGCCATCGCGCGCGCTGCCAGCAGATTGTCAAAAGTTGTCTGATCTTTAACCGCGAGAGGCGAGGGGCCGGGCGTCGCGCATGCGGACTGATTGAAAAGGACGTTTATGGTTGCAACCGACACCTGCGCCGCGGCAACCTGATTGGCGTCGTCTATCTCGTTTGCGTCGACGGCTGCGGACGGTGCCAGTTGAGTGATGTTGACATCGCCGGGAAGATTCCCGCCCGCCTCGTTCAGGTTGATGTTGATCGTGCCGTTGCCGAGTCCTGCTCCGTTTCCGTCCGCGTCGGCGAGCCTGTTGCCGCTGACATTGGCGCAAAGCGTAGAGGGAGAGCTTTCGGCGTCGAGGTCGAGTTCGTCTTCCGACGCGTTGTTCGTGAGGAAGTTGTTTGTGATCGTCGCGTTGACGGTCGAGCTGTTTTCAGAGTCGATGTCTATGGTTTCAGCGCCGGCCGTCGAGCCTGTGTTTATAACGGTGTTGCCGTCGATCAGGAGATTAACGGTCTTGGCAGCACCCGCGCCCCTGGACACGAATTCTATGGCTTCGCGATGAGTCGAACTGCCGGACTCAAGCGAAGGGTCTGCAACGGGCGCTACCGAGCCTATTCGGTTATCAGTGATGCGGACGTTTCCGCCCGTGCCCGGACCCGCGATGTCTATGAAGATGGCTTCGCGCGCGATTGCATCAATGTCGTTATCATCGAACGTAAGGTCGAGCGCCCCTGTAAAGCCTGTCGTATTCGAGTGCATGTAGTTGATCGCCCGCCGCCCCCTGATGGTATCGATATCGTTTCTGCGAACGAGGGCGGTGAAGTCGCCCGTGTCGCCCCCCACGAGATCGATAGCGCCGCTGTTGGAACCGAGGTTGGTCACGTCGTTCATAACATTATCCTGGAACGTGAGGCTCAGGTTCCCGGCTCCCGACGTTCCGAAAGCGGCCCCGCAATTCTGAGTGGCATTCCTGAATATGGAGTTCTCAACCATGATATTGATCGTGCCGGTATCGGTCGAAGAGGCTTGTATGCCGTCGCCCAAAAGCCTTTCGAAAATGCTACCCGTCATCATCCCCGGAGTCCCCGTGACCATCACGTTCATGGTCGATGAACCGCGCGCTTCGATGAATATCCCATCGTTTCCGGCATGGCTTGTGGTGGGATGTGAGAATGAAGTGTCGCTTACGGTCAACAGCGTGAGATCGGCGCTGGTATTTATGACTCGCAGGCCGTCCCTGTTGACCTGATTGAAGCCGCTCACGGAAGAGTTCTGAATCGTATTCATCCCCGTTACGTTGAGAAGCCTTATGGCGTTGCCGCTGACGCTTGTCGCAGGCGCTCCCGTGCCGACGTTGTTTATCATCACGCCTGAGACCGTGAGGTTCGACGAGTTGCGCAGGTCTATCGCTTCATTATCTATGTTCGTGAGCATCCCCCCAAGGAGTGCGAAGCTGCCCGTGTTGCCCGTCAAAAATATCGCGTCGCCGTCACCTTCATTTTCGGGGATGAGGTTGCCGTCGGCGTCCATCTCGTTGACCGTTTGATTGGTATCGGTGATATTGGCACCGGCAAACGAGACGCTCGCGCTCGAAGATTGCACGCGGATTCCATAGCCGCCCGCGTTGTTCGGGTTTGCGATGGTCGTCATGCCGAAGGAGATCGAACCGGCCGCATTATTCGCGTTTGAGATGTGTACGCCTGTGTTATTGCGATTATTTATATTGGTCGCGCTGAAAGAGATCGCCGTGCCTCCGGCTGGAATGTTTGCGATTGAGAAGCCTTCGGCGGCGGCATTCGTGATCGTCGTGGTCGAAGATGCGGTGAAGCTGCCGGTCGCGCCGTTCATCCTGACGCCGTTGCCTGTGCTATTGGTAGAGGTCAGGGTGGTGAAGGTCATGCCCATGAGCGTGTTTGCGATATCCACGGCCGCTCCGCCCGTCGCGTTGATAGCGCCCGTCGTGACGTTGACCGCGCCGTTGTTGTTTGAAACCAACCCGCGCCCGTCCGCAGGGGTCGTCGTGCATATATTCAGCGTGTTGAAGCCTATGATCGGCACGGTGTTGTTCTGCAAGAAGACGCCATCGCCCGTAGAGTTTTGCACAGACGTAGCGCCGCTGACCGAGAAGCTGCCGCTCACAGAATCGAGGCGCACACCGTTAGCGGAACTGTTGGTCGAGGTCAGGCTGCCGAAGGGCATGCTGACCGCAGTGCTCTGGATATCCACGGCCGCGCCGCCCGTCGCATCGACCGTGCTGCCGCTCACAACATTGACCGTCCCGCCGTTGCTCGCGAATACTCCTCTTCCGTTCCCTGTGGCGATGCTGAGACTGCCCGTGAAGTTGAAAGTCCCGGTATTCGATTGAAGGAAGAGGCCGTCGCCTGCGCCATTGGTGATCGCGGTAGAGTCGCTTGTAAATGATCCGCCGCCTACATTCGTTAGCCTAACGCCTCGGGTTCCGCTATCGGATGTTATGCTCTGAAACGTGACGGCAAGCGTTCCCGAAGTTTGAATATCCACGCCCGCGCCGGGATCGCCCATCGCCATGACTGTATCTATGTTGAGATTGCCGACGTTATTTCCTGCGACACCGGCGCTCGCACCGCCTGCCGCCGTCGTCCCGGCTGTAAGCCCGCGCACGGTGTTGCCGCTTGCGAGCGTCACGCCATTGCCTGCGCTGTTGGTTATCGTAGGCTTGCCCGTCGCCGTCACGAGGGTCTGGCTGGCTACGGTGAGGTCAACGCCCTGGCCTATGAGCTTCTGATTCATTTCAAGCTCCAGGCCGCCTGTGTAAGGGCCGCTGCCCTGAAACAGGAATATGAAATCGCCGGGGTTGTCGGGGTCGCCTGCTCCGCCGGGACCGTTTACCGCGCTGAGAACATTGAACGGCGTGGCAGAGCGCCCGTCGCCCCCTGCCGCCTGAGAGTTGTCTACGTACCAGACCAGTTCGTTGATGGTGAAAGTCACCGTTCCCGTGCTAACGCTATCGAGTCCGTCCGAGTCGGTGATGGTGTAGGTGAACACCTCGGTTCCCGTCTCGCCGACGGGCGGGTCGTAAGTGAACGTGCCGTCGGCCATAGCATTCAACGTGCCGTTGCCTGCGACCGTGCCGCCGGTCTTATTGACGCTTCCGGCTTTGACCACTAGGTCCGTGCCTAAAACGGCGGCCGGGTTGTCGGGGTCGAAGTCATTTGCCAGGAGACCCGTGTTTATGGTCGTAGCCTGGAACCTTGTGTTGCCTATGACGTTCGCATAAACATCGTCAAGGGCAAGGGGCGTGACCATTAGCGAGCCGGGCACGAGCGTGGTGCTCGAGTCAATCGTGTCTGTGAAGGAGAAATTCGTAGCATCAATCATGCCGGTATTCGCAATGTCGATGCCGTACTTGATTCTATCGCCGGGGTCGGCTACGCCTGCGTTGCCGTTGTCTACAGACAGTGAATCGACTTTCTGTGCTGAGAGCACAGGGCCCTGCGGAGCACGGGCAGGGGCCATCGACTTGCCGGACGGTGAGGGCGCTGAACCTGACGAGGCGGGCGTTTGCCAGATGCCGGGCAGCACGGCAAGAAAGCAGGTAGCTGTGATTATCAAAATCGATAGCCGGGCTAAATTTTTGGCGGGGCGAAAGCCTCTCCCTTTAATCATGACATGGCTCCTTTAAGTGTCGTCCGTCATCCGGGGTCAGCGATTCGTTGCGCTTCTTTCAGGGCTGCGATAAAAGAACGACGGACTAAGGACTACGGGTAATCGATAACGAGATGGCAATGAACGACTCGCCACAACTTTGGCAGAGATGTTTTGTCAGGTTCCGTAACGAGCGAGCTATCTGTTTTTTCGCGGGTCTGCTTTCATAATGCGCCGCGCGGTTATTGAAAGATGTAGCGAGATACAAGCTGCCGGATCAATCCCGAACGGCTGATTATCGTGGTGCATTCACCTGAAAGCTGAGGCCGGAGGCGCGCTCAGACAGGTAATGCCTGCGATTTCGAGCGCCCGCGCTCTTTGCATTTTGACTTACCGCCCTTTGCCGGAAAAGAGTCAAACTATAATCAACGTGTCCCGGTTTTGACAAGCGATGATCTCATCGATAAATGTTCAGAATAAGAATGGGATTTCACCACGGAGGCACGGAGACACGAAGAAAAGCAAGAAAGAAATCTTTATCTCGGTGCCTCCGTGTCTCTGTAGTGAGTTTTTTTGCTTCTCCGAACACATACTCTCATCGATAAGATAACGATCGAGCGCATATCGAGGTTTATGCGGAAATCGCGCACGAATCATAGAAAGGATGAAGGATGAAAGCTATTGTGAAGATGTCGATTCATCCTTCATCCTTTCTGTTGCCTACCGCGAAGAGGCGGAGGCGCTCGACTGGTTGTCGCTCACTGTGACTATGACGCCGGCAATTTCGGGATTGGTGGCTGCTCCCTGGAACCTCTGCGTCACGGTGAAGCTCTGGCCGCGGACCAGTCCCTGCCCCGCTATGGCCTGCGTGAGGTCGACGTTGAAGGGCGCTCCCGTCTGGCGTCCGGCATTGTCGAAGAATTGATAGGTGGCGCGGTTGACGTTCAGGTTCGAGTCGAAAGCCGAAAATTCGACCGAGAACTCATCGCCCGAGCGGGTGAACCTCACCACAGGTGCCTGGCTCGTGTCGTCAGGATTGATGAGTCTCAGAAGCCCTCTCACGTTGGCCGTCAGACGGACGGGGAGCGGGCCTATGCCTACGCGGTCTATGATGATTTGAGACGTGACCACATCGGGCAGCACCTGATTTGCCGAAAGCCCCGTGCTCTGGCCGACGACCGGCGGAATGGTCGGGTTGAACTTCACGCGGAAAGAGCGGCTCTGGCCCGCGGGGATCGATATTATATCCTGCGAACCCACGTTTATCGGCGTCTCCGAGCCGTTCGCATTGACTGCGGTTATGAAGAAGAAGGCCCTGTCGTCAGCATCGCTTATATTGCCGTTATCGACATCGCTTCCCGTTCGCAGGATGGCCTGAAACCTCAAATCGAGCGTGGCGCACCCGATATTCTCTACAGTGAATGTTCTGGCCTGCCTCTTGCGTAGCGGTCTCGGTTTGGCTCGCGGTGTGTATCGTTGCAACTCAAGCACAGTCCCTCCGCCTTCGAGCGTCAGCCTCGCCACGGGCAGCCCTGTGCCCGTTCCTGTGAGCACAGACAACGCCTGCGGCAGCAGCGGATCGTTCGTTTGAAACGCGAGACATGCCTCTACCTGTCCGCATGCGTTCGGCATAAAAGTGACACTGACCATCACCTGCTGGCCTGGATTGATAAAGGCTTGTGGGTCGGGGCAGCCAGTGAAATTGAATCTCGCGGTGTTATCGGGATCGCCTTCTTCGCAAACCGTGAGCGCGCAAGCCGAGACCACTAACGGGGCCGTCCCGGTGTTGGTGATTATAACCATCTGAGGATCGGACGTTGTATTGACATCGACCTCGCCTAAGTCGACCATCTGTGTGACGGTGGCGGCGGGAGTTGCCGGGCGCGTTCCATTGAAGGCGAACATCAGTTCGGAGGTATTCCCTTCAAGGTCCGTGACCGTAGCCGTGTAGACGCCGGTCGGCGAAGCGGCAATGTCTTCGATAGCAAACGCTCCGGTATTATCCGAGACCGCGATGTCCAGAAAGGTCACGCCAGTGATGACGAGATTACCATCGACGTTTTGAGTGGAGGTGGCGGCGAATATTTCCACAAGCGCGCCCGCACCCGCAGGGCTGTTGATCTGTCCCGTCAGATTGAAGCCATCCTCGGTTGCGACCACGTTGAGCACGTCAGGGAAATTGATGAGCATGTTGGGTCCCTGATCGGTGTCGTCCGCGTCGTTAGGCGTAGGGCCATCGCCGCCGAGGTCTATGAGAGTGGCGCTGCCGGAAATCTCGTTGCGCGAGATTGTGTTTCCGATGTTGATGCTATCGCCGCCTTCCGAGGCAGGGTCGCGCACAGCGACGCCCGCCATCGCGTTATCTTCGAGCGCGTTCAGTTCCACGCGATTTCGAAGCGCGCTGTCGAACGGGCAGACAGGCTCTATCGCCACGCCCGCGCCCGGAAAGTTGATTATTCGCAGACCGCGCACTGTATCGAGATTCGACCTGATGAGTATTCCATCATCGTGCATCTCTCCGGCCGTAGTATCGGTCAGGCTCCCGTCTATCGTGATGGACGGCAAGCAGTCATCTCCGTCGCAACCGTCTATACGGATCTCAGGCGAGGTCAAAGCGGGCAGCGGGACGAGCGGGCTTATGGTCGAGCCGTTCAATTCAGGAGCAAAGGTTATAGTTGCGAGTCCCCCGTTGCAATTGGCTATCTCTATGGCCTGGCGCAGAGAGAGGATTTCGCCATCAAACTCCGCGCCGGGTTCCGTATCATCGGCCGTGTTCACCACGAGCGCGATCGCGGGTATATTGCCTCTTAAAATCAGGCGGGTGTTTTCGGCATATTCATCGATCTGGCGCACGCAATCGGGTTCATCGAGAAGGGCGGCCGAAGCGGAACCGGGGCCTTCGAGTCCGCCTGTCCCGTCAGGGGGCGTCGGCACATTGCAATCCCCCGCCGCAATCACGAACGTCATGCCCGGAAGGTCTGTGGCCGGGGCCGGAGACACGAACTGATCGACCCTGGCTTTATTGACAAAGAATTCTGTCGAAGAGGGAGCAAGCCCCATCAACATCACGTCGAGTTCGAAAGCCTTTCCGATCTCCGCGGCCGCTTCGCTTGCGAGCCTGGCGAATAAAACAGCCCTGGCAATATCCTGGTCGCTCGTCTCTCCATCGGTCGAAAGTATCAGCACCTGTCGAGCGTCGGGCCTGCCGTTTTGGAGCAACTCGCCGCTCGCGCGCTGAATGGCCGTGCCATAGCTTGTATCGCCGGTAGGGCAGAAATCCGTCTCGCCGTCATCATTCGGGCATTTGAGTCTTTCTACGGCGGCGGCAACCATCTCCGCAGTAGCATTCGAATTGATTTCGGTAAGAGGCACATGCAAGGAATTCAGATCTTCGAAGACCACGACGGCGACCGCTACCGATCCGTTGCGAGGGATCACCGTAGGATTGCGCAGAGCGCGAAGCAGGCCTTCCACCTGAGCGTTATAGGTCTGCCCGCGAAATCCCATGCTGCGAGAGCGGTCTATCAAAAACACGACATCCTGTTTGACGCGGTTGAAACACGTGGGATCGACCGTGCATATATCTTGCTGCGCGATCTGGCGGCGAGGCGCGACCGTCAAGCCTGCGATTATGATCGAGACGAGAGCGGCGCACACGAAGTACCGGCGCATGTTTCTTTGAAGGTGATAAGCGAAAGTTCGAATGATCGTTTTGAGAGTGTTCGATGAATTCAATATATAGTCCATAGCTTTCCTCCTCGTCATGCTTACGAAGAAAATCCAATGAGGACGATTGGCCGATTCGCAACCGATTTTTAAAGATTTCTTTCTGCGCGCCGGAAAATGTCTCCGGCAGCCCGCCCAATCTTCCAAACTAGTATACGAATCCATCCGCCAAAGGCAAAATCATTTTGGGCGCTTACGCGATTATGTTGCGCGCGGGGCTGTAGATAACAGGTTGTATGATGAGATGACCAATGGACCAATGACCATTGATTACACAGATTCCTCAGATAAAAGAACCTCTCTCTCGACTTTCCTCTATCATCTGCGTTATCTGTGTTATCTGTGGTCGATCTTCATTCGGTCGCGCGGCCTTTGGGTCTCTGATTCGATGCAAGAACCCTTTTGCGCATGCGAATCGAGCCGGGGGCGACCTCTACAAGTTCGTCTTCGCGTATGAATTCGAGCGCCTGTTCGAGCGACAACTCTCGAAAGGGCACGAGCCGCATGGCTTCGTCTGCCGTAGAGGCGCGCATGTTGGTGAGCTTCTTCTCTTTCACCACGTTCACATCGAGGTCGGCGTCGCGGGAGTTTTCGCCCACTATCATGCCTTCGTAGACCTCTGTGCCGGGGCGCGCGAAAAGCTCGCCGCGCTCTTGCAGGTTGTAGAGCGCATAAGTGGTCGCGCGGCCCGGACGGTCTGCAACGAGCGCGCCCGTGAGCCTCTGCGATATAGCGCCCTGCCACCGGTCCCAGCGCAGAAAGATCGTATTCAACAATCCCGTGCCTTTCGTATCGGTGAGGAATTCGCTGCGAAATCCTATAAGCCCGCGCGAAGGCATCTCGAACTCCATTCGCACGCGCCCCGTCCCGTGATTGACCATCTTGGTCATACGTCCGCGCCTGCGCCCCAAAGCCTCGGTCACGACGCCTATGAAGGTCTCAGGGCAATCGATCACCGCGACCTCAAGGGGTTCGAGCCTCACGCCGTCCTCTGTGCGAGTGATGACTTCGGGTTTCGAGACCTGAAGCTCGTAGCCCTCGCGCCGCATCATCTCTATAATGATCGCAAGCTGAAGCTCGCCGCGCCCTGACACCTTGAAGCTGTCCATGGAATCGGTCGCCTCTATGCGAATGGCGACATTGGCGAGGGCCTCTTTGTCGAGGCGTTCGCGAAGCTTCCTCGACGTAACGTACTTCCCTTCCCTGCCTGCGAAGGGCGAAGTGTTGACGCTGAATATCATGGAGATGGTCGGCTCATCTACCGTGATGCGAGGGAGAGGCCGGGGGTCTTCGGCCGAGGTTACGGTCTCGCCTATGTATATGTCTTCAATGCCGGCGAGCGCGACTATTTCGCCCGCTTGGGCGCTCTCGATGGGCGTCTGCTTCAAACCTTCGAAGGCATACAGTTGAGAGACTTTTGTCTTTTCCAAACGGCCGTCGAGTTTGCAGATAGCGACGGAATCGCCTATGGCGACCGCGCCCGAAAATATCCGGCCTATGGCGAGCCTTCCGACATAATCGTTGTAGTCGAGGTTCGCCACAAGCATCTGCAACACTCCGGCGGCGGCGGCGGCGGGCGGCGGGACGAAACGGATTATCTCGTCAAATAGCGGGCGAAGATCGCGGCTCTCGTCTGAAAGATCGCGTTTGGCTATGCCGTCGCGCGCGACGGTGTAGATTACGGGGAAGTCGGCCTGTTCTTCGGTCGCGTCGAGGTCTATGAAGAGGTCGAAGACTTCGCTTACGACCTCTTCGGCCCGCGCGTCCTGACGGTCTATCTTGTTTATGACAACTATGGCGGGCAGGTTCTGGGCGAGCGCCTTCGAGAGCACGTAGCGGGTCTGAGGCAGCGGCCCCTCGCTTGCGTCTACGAGCAGCATCACGCCGTCGACCATCTTGAGCACGCGCTCCACCTCGCCGCCGAAGTCCGAATGGCCCGGCGTGTCGACTATATTTACCTTCACGCCCTGATAATGGACCGAAGTATTCTTCGCCATTATGGTTATGCCGCGCTCGCGTTCCAGGTCCAGCGAATCCATGACGCGCTCGATTACGGTTTCGTTTGCGCGATACAACCCCGATTGCCTCAGCATAGCGTCGACGAGCGTGGTCTTGCCGTGATCGACGTGGGCTATGATGGCTATATTGCGAATACTCGGTCGTGCTTCCACACAGTCCTCCTGATCGTCCTCAAGTCAAACAGGTATGATAGCAGGGCGCGCGCGCGCCTGGAAAGCGAACCCTCCCTTACGGTCGGGCTACTGAAACGCGCGTCCTTACATACTGGCGCAAGCTGGTATAATTACTCTGGTTCGGGAAGCGCCCGAACGACGAATCACAGGCGAGGACGATTTGGAAAAAATAGAGATAGAGCGCCGGGGCAGTCTTCTATACACGCGGGGCTACCGCAGGCTCGTCGTGGCGCTCACGCTCGTCTATGCGGCTGTGGGGGCGGCGATGGCCGTCCTCGGCGCGAGAGTATTCGACAGAGCCCTTGCGGGAATAATCATATTCGCGCTCGTGCTTGGGATGATAGCTTTGATGTGGATGGTCTACGGAGCGATTCTATGGATATTCGCGCGTGAATCGCGGCAAGGCGTCGAGATCAACGACGAGGGGGTGCGAGAGACGCACGACGGCCGCGAACATGCTTTCATCCCGTGGGCGGGCGTCAAGGAGATAGAGATCGCGGCGACGCTCGTGGCGGGAGCGAGCCTGCGAGTCAAAGGTAATTTTTCAGAGATAGCCGTATCGAATGTAGACCTTGCGATCACTCGCCCTATGAAGATACGCGAGATGCACAAAGCATTAGGGCAGAGCACGCGAATGCGCGAGTTGCTCTTGGCGCTCAAACGGGCCGCCCCGCATGCCGCATTGCGAATGAACCGGCTCGCGCGAAGGCGGCTTAAAAAATATGAATGGGCGGGGTCGAACTGACAGTGGTCAGTGGTCAGTGGTCAGTTGCGAGGGAAGAGATGCACCAGGCGAAAGCTGCAAGCATAGTCGAGCAGCCAGAGGGCGACATGCTTACCGATGCATCCAGAGTGAGCGTAACCATATTAGCTTCGCCTGCGCATCGGGCAATGCCCGTCGTTAGACGGTTGTAAGCGCCCTGTGATAAATTCGGTTTATAGACTCAGAGGAGCGAGATTAAATTATGAAGGTCGCCACTTATGAAGGCATAGTAGAAAATGGACAGGTTCGGCTTCCGGCAAATGTCAGTCTCCCGGAAAAGGCAAAAGTATATGTTGTTGTGCCTGATGTTGAATTGCAGCCAACAGGTTATATCGGCAGCCCTCGTTTAGCGCACCCTGAACAGGCAGAAGACTTCAACAAAGAGGTTCTCGAATGAACAAGAAAAAGATTTTGGTAATTGATGACAATAAAAATTGGCTTCACACAATCAAACTGTTATTAGAACGTGAGTATGATTTAACACTTCTTACTGATGGTTCTCAAGCAGCGAGATTCTTAAGAGAGAAACCGTATGACTTGGTTATTATAGATTTCAGCTTACCTGAATCATCAGGATTAGAGGTTCTTCAAAAACTGCGAGAAGTCAAATCTGATGTGCGTGCCATTATACTCACTTCCCATCCCGATCCCGATAGGGCGATGTCACTGGCCAACAGAGGGTTTGACCAAATATCCAAAGCTTCTGTAAATCTTTCCACAGAATTGATGGATCTAACAAGAAAGGCATTAGAAGGAAAAAAGCTGGCTTCTGAGAACGAGCAGTCTGAATCGGAAAGAAACAGGGCGGACAATCAGACTACGCCAGACTCTACATCTGAAACTGCTGCTGAAATAATCGGGGCGCTCGTTATAGGCAAAGCAACCGTCAAACTCAAATCGAATTCTACTGATGAAACTGTTGTTGGAGTCGAACAGAAAATCAAAGCATTATTTCAGATGGCTAAGGAAGAAAACTTCGAAGAAGGAATAGAAAGCGAGTTTTCAAACGGACTTGTCTCAATTATCAATAAATATGGCGCTCAGGTAATAAATATTTTAAGCCATCTTATTCTTTCCAAGGGCGTAAATGAAGAGATTGCATCGGAAGCCCTGCGCTGGTTAGGCCGCTTGGATCACTCCGAATCTTACTACGAGCGGTTGTGGTTGTTGGAAGAAGCTCTAATCAATCCTTCCGCTCGTATTCGCGACGCCGCTTCGGTTGGTCTGGCCACGTTAGGCGACCCACACGCTACACCATATCTTGAGCAAGCAATCCAAAAAGAAACCTGTGCCGAACTTCGTGAAGACATGCAGCAAATACTGGAATCGCTGGAGAGTGCGCGGTAGTGCCTTTCATTCTGAGAAAGATACGAAAAGCAAAGTGGTACAAAAGCGAGGGGGTGCCTTGGCTGGCAGAGGGTGATTTGCAAGCGGATGCCCTGGTTGATCTGGCTACGAAGGGCAATAGGCTTTCGATCTATTTAGTTTACGATGATCGCTCAAATTTAGAGCGTGTAGTGGCGGCCCTCGCAACTGCAAACACAGACTATATATCTGATTTCGAGTATGCGCTTTTTGATCTGTCAGCACTTGAAAAGATAGGAATCGAGTTGGAGAAAATAGAAGGAGAAACTCCCGATGCAATGGTTAATTCCTGGCATTGCGATCTCGTTGAACTTTCGGCATCAAAAATACTGGCACTGGCAACCATAATCCGGTCTCAGGCCAAAAGAAAGCGCATTCTTTCCAGGCGCGTTCTCGAATTGGTAGAATCGGCCATCGCTTCGCAACAAATCGATCCAACGAAGCTCAAGCCGAAACTCTTCGAAAAGATAAACTAGAATATCGAGCCTCGAAGCATAAAGAACGATTCATTTTGGTCCCGCTAAACAAGCGAAATAGAATCACGATCAAGGAGGCGATATGAGTCAATGGCCCGAATATAGCATCAACTTCGTGCGCCACCGTTATGACCGCATAGCTCCGTTCTTTCCCGTCTTCGAAAGGCTCTTCGCGTTGCCGCGCCGTATACGCGAAAGGGCGGTCGAGCGATTGAATCTCAGCATCGGCTCTTGCGTGCTCGAAGTAGGATGCGGAACGGGAAAGAACCTCGCGCTTCTCCGAAAAGCCGTAGGAGCGGAAGGCCATGTTTACGGCGTCGAATTATCCGAAGGTATGCTCGCCCGCGCACGCGAACTCGTCGATAAACACGGCTGGCAGAACGTGACGCTCACAGAAAGCGACGCGGCAGAGTACGCACCGCCTGAGCCGGTCGATGCGGTCTTCTTCAGTCTTTCTTACGCAACAATGCCGCATCATCATCAGGTCTTGCATCATGTGTGGAATCATTTGCGACCGGGCGGGCGCGTGGTCATAATGGATGCCAAACTGCCTGCGAAGACCTGGGGACGGCTCTTGCTTCCCTTTATGGCATGGATCAGTCGAATAACCGTGCTCGGCGATCCATACATTCGCCCATGGGAAGAGCTTCAGGAATTGTCCGGCCGGATCGACATGGAAGAGATGTCTTTCGGCAGTTACTATATCTGCTCTGCAACGAAGCCGCAGGGTTGATACAAAGTCAGGAAGAATATCTTCGCCTTCTAATCACAAACGGCTGCCGAAACTCCATAGCCGTATACCAAAAACAACCGACGACGGACGACGAACGCTATTGTATGGTCGACTGACAACCGACTCTCTTAAATGCTATACTTTGCCTCACTCTGCCGGTGGGAACATATTTATGAGGGAAAATTACGAAGCCGTGATAGGGCTTGAGATTCACGCGCAACTCAAGACCGATTCCAAAATCTTTTGCGGATGCTCTACGCGCTTTGGCGACGAGCCTGATTCAAATACCTGCCCGGTCTGTCTCGGACTGCCGGGCGCGCTGCCCGTGCTCAATAGCAGGGTGATCGAGATGGCTACGCGCGCAGCGCTCGCCCTCAATCTGCGCGTCAACCGTGAGTCTATATTCTCGCGCAAAAACTATTTCTACCCGGACCTGCCGAAGGGCTATCAAATATCTCAATACGACAGGCCGTTTTCGGAACACGGCTGGGTCGAGATACCTACTTCCGAGCGCAACCAGTCGGGACACGCGGTCGCGTGGAGCATGAAGCAGTTCCGCATAACGCGATTGCACCTCGAAGAAGACGCCGGGAAATCGCTTCATGAGGGAATGCCTGACTCTGCATCCAAGTCTTACGTCGATCTCAATCGCAGCGGAGTCCCCCTGGCCGAGATAGTATCGGAACCCGATTTTCGCTCCTCCTGGGAAGCCTATGATTACATGCAATACCTGCGGCGCACGCTCATCTATATAGGCGTATGCGACGGCAATATGGAAGAAGGCAGCCTGCGCTGCGATGCAAACGTCTCTGTGCGATTGAGGGGCGCAGAAAGGTTCGGCACGAAGGTCGAGCTTAAAAACCTGAACTCGTTTCGCTTCCTACAGCACGCCCTCGAATACGAGATCGACCGTCAAATAGAGGCCATCGAAGCGGGCGAGAAAATAGTTCAGGAGACGCGGCTCTGGAACGAGCGCGAGTCCAAGACCTACTGCATGAGGTCGAAGGAAGAGGCGCACGATTATCGCTATTTCCCCGAACCCGATCTGCCGCCGCTCATGGTGAGCGAAGAGATGATAGAAGAATTGCGCGCGGGGATGCCCGAATTGCCCGAAGCGCGCCGCCGCCGCTTCATGGAAGAATACGGGCTGGCTGCGGATGACGCCGCTCAACTCACCGATGCGCGCCCCGCGGCCGATTACTTCGAGGCTGTTACGCGGGCGAGCGGCAATGCGAAATCGGCCGCAAACTGGATACTCAACGAACTGGCGCGAGAGTTGAAAAACACAGGCACGGAAATAGATCGAAGCCCTGTCACGGCGGAGGAACTGGCCTCTATGATAAGGATGATCGACGCGTGTACGATCAGCGGGAAGATGGCTAAAGAAGTGCTCGCCGATATGTACAGATCGGGCCGCTCGGCCGAAGAGGTCGTCCGCGAGATGGGCGGCGGTCAGGTTTCAGACGAAGCGGAGATTCGCGCCATAATAGATCAGGCCGTTGCCGCAAATCCCAGACAACTCGAACAGTATCGCGCGGGCAAGGCCGCTCTCCTGGGTTTTTTCGTAGGCCAGGTGATGAAGGCAAGCGAAGGCCGGGCCAATCCGCAGGTCGTCAACCGTTTGCTGAAAGAAAGGCTCGATAATACTGAACAGGGAGATTGATGAAAGCGAAATCCGTATTCTTACTATTTGCGATGATACTCTTTGCGCTCGGTTCGCTCGCCTGCGGCGGCGGCGATGGCGTAACAGACAACGACGAAGTGGCGGTGCTCGAAACCAACTATGGCCGCATAGTCATAGAGTTCTTGCCCGAGGACGCGCCCAATCACGTGGCCAATTTCAAAAAGCTTGCGGCAGAGGGGTTTTACAACGGCACGAAGTTTCACCGCCTTGTGAAAACCCAATCCAAAAGCATCGCCATACAGGGCGGCGACCCGAACACTATAAACGGCGACCCTGACACATGGGGACAGGGACAGCCCGGTCAGGAGACTGTGCCTGCGGAGTTTTCAAAGACGCTCAAACACGTGCGCGGCATCGTCTCGGCCGCGCGCAAGGGAGGCGACGAAAACAGCGCCACGAGTCAGTTTTTTATATGTGTCTCTACGGAACCGCAGTGGGACGGCCAGTACTCGATTTTCGGCAAGGTCATCGAAGGCATGAGCGTCGTCGATTCGATAGTGGGCGCTCCGGTCTGGCCCGGCGCCGACCGCCCCATGGACCCGGTCGTCGTCAGCAAAGTCTATTTGATAGAGCGCGACCAGTTGAAATAGCGCCGCCGGGAAAGAACCCTTTGAAGAAAGAAATCTTTTCTTGACAAGCAAATCCGGCAGGCGCAAGCTTGTAGGCGCAGGAATGCTGCTTCCCCGTGATGAGGTTTACCTATGCAGTTGGCTCGCGTGATCGGCACGGTGGTTTCGACCGTTAAAAACCAGTCGCTTGAGGGCAGAAAGCTGCTCGTCATACAGCCGCTCGACGGTCGCTTGAGAGATTCGGGAAAGCCCATCGTAGCAATAGATTCGGTCGGCGCGGGCAAAGGCGAAACGGTCTTCTGGTGCAGGGGGCGTGAAGCATCTTTTCCCTTCGTGCCCTCAGAGGTGCCGAGCGATTGCACTATAGTCGGCATAGTCGACTCGGTGTTCATAGCCCAGGATGAATGATATCAGGGGCCAGGATTCAGGGGTCAGGGGTCAGGTTGAAAAATGATTCTCGCGCGAGTTGTCGGAAACGTAGTGGCTACACAAAAAAACGACCGGTATGAGGGCAGCCGTATACTCGTCGTCCAGCCCATCGAGCCGGACGGGTCCGATTCGGGGAGCGAATTGCTGGCTCTCGACTCGGTCGACGCAGGGGTAGGCGACAGGGTGATAGTGGTTCGAGAGGGATGGTCGGCCTCGACCTCTGCGACGGGGCGGCCGGGCGCGGCGATCGACTCGACCATAGTCGGCGTCGTCGACACAATAGAATGCTGACGCTGATAGACAAGGCGAAAGTAAAAAGGACCGAATCACTTTTGCCTTTTGACTTTTTACTTTTTCCTTGATTGGAGCGACCAGATGCAACCGACCGATCAAGAGATCGCGCGCCGTATGCTTGAGGCCATAATCGAGCGTCTCGATGGCGGACCTCACCGAGCGACGGCCCTCGATGGAGAGCCGCCGCCGCCGGGTCGGGAAGCCCCTTCGCCTCACGGCAGCAATCCCGCCCTTGTTCTGATAGTGATCGGACAGTTGGGCACAGAGTTTGGAACCGTTGAAAGGGCAGGAACGCAAGCCGTATACGAGGTCGCCGGAAAAGAAGCGGCTTATCGAAACAATGATACCCAGGCGCATCCCGGCCTTGAGAAATTTCCGCTGAGGGAGGGCGTCAAAGGTCTCTTTCTTGCGGAAGACGCCGCCGCGAAGAGATGCTTTATGGAGCCGGATCGCGTCTGCGTAAATTCAGGCGCGTGCGAGATGCGCGGATATTGACAAGGAAAAAGGCAAAAG